>CAUZJF010000047.1:0-11034 GCA_963579975.1 Dehalococcoidia bacterium | reverse complement strand
CCAACTCACCCCCTCTCTCCGGCCCGAGGTCGTCTTGCGCTTTCGATGGACGGGGGCTAAGATACCAGACTGAGCGGCGGCCTTTGCCGTGACAGGCCACCAATGGCAAAGGCCGTTCTAGTTGTGAAATGCTGGTCGGCTTTCTCGAAAAGGGCCACGGTCTGTTTTGCGGTGCTAGCGCCCGAGAGATCATAACGAACGTACAGAGCTTCATCGAATAGGAACAGGCGTAGGCTCTGCCTTCCTCTTTAGCTGCGACAACCACGATCCCGCCGACCTCGAGCTCAAGATGTTCACGGAGCAGTGTATCCGCGGAACGGAGGATGGCAGGTCATCTCCGCTCTCTTGCGATACGAGGGACCGACCATATTGGACATACGGTCACTGACGCGCGAGGCCCGAGTCTATGACGTGGGAATCGTCCTAGACTGTGTTGCGACGTTCGACCCGGAGGCCCACGCCCTGCAGCATATGGAAAAGATACTGGGCGCAACCGTAGCCAAGGAGGCCATGGCTCCAAGAGGCTAGTGCTCGTCATTCCCCGCACTCCACGCTCGATTCGTCCGAGCCCTTGGGCCAACGCATATGGTTAATTCCGACTTCGAGATAAGACGGCCGACCCTTGTCGGCGACACGGCCGACGTCTACCTTCAGCGCACTCAGACGATTCTTCGTAACGAAGGGATCAACCCCACCGTTACGATGGAGTTCGTGCCGCAGAGGGCGGGTATCGTCTGCGGGGTGTCGGAGGTCCGGACCCTGCTGGCGAGGATTCTCCCAGAGACCGGCAAAGAAGTGTGGGCGCTGGAGGAGGGCGAGGCCGTCGCCGCCAAAGAGGTGGCGCTTCGGGTACGGGCTCCATACGGGTCGATCGGACTTTACGAGACGGCGATTTGCGGAATTCTCGCCTCGTGCACCGGTTGGGCGACCGCGGCTCGGGAGTGCGTCGACGCGGCCGGAGGTACCCCGGTGGTCGCCCTCGGAGCAAGCAACGCCCATCCTAACGTCGCCCCCAATGTGGACTACGCGTCCGTGATAGGCGGGTGTGTCTCATGCTCTACGATCCAGGGCGCGAGGTTGGCGGGCGTCACGCCCGCAGGCAACATGCCTCACGCACTGGGCCTGGTGTTGGGCAGTACGGTCAAGGCCCTCGAGGCTTTCGACCGGCACATGCCGCAGGAGGTCCCGCGTGTTGCCCTGGTTGACACCTTCGGCGACGAGGCCCAGGAAGCGCTGGCCGTGGCGCAGGCGGTGAGAGACAAGCTAAGAGGGATCAGGCTCGACACACCTCCCGAGCGAGGAGGCGTGACGCCCGAGATGGTCCGCGAGATACGCGCTCGCCTGGATCAGGCAGGATTCACCCATGTCGAGATAATGGTTACAGGCGGCTTCACACCGGAACGCATCAGGAGCTTCGTCGAATTCGGAGTTCCCGTGGACACCTTCGGCGTCGGCACCCACATTGCATTAGCATCGCCCAACCCCTTCAGCGCCGATATCCACGAGATCGAGGGACGCCCAATCGCCAAGAAAGGCCGCATTCCTGGCGTTACTGCGAACCCGCGACTCGACCGCGTGATGTAGAGCAGCGCGCTCGCACGTCGCGCTCAAATCTCCCAGGCTCAGGCTGACGGCTGAAGCTTGATCTCGAGAACCTTCGTCGTGGTGGCTTGTACCCGCGCCCAGTGAGCGATGCGCCACCCGGCGACCCACAGAATCCCTCGTGGCGAAGCGATCAGTGGCACTCTCTCCCTCCACCGACGGGGAATCTTCGCGTCCACCATGAAGTCCTGTAGCTTCTTGGACTGCGACATACCGAGGGGCTGAAACCGGTCACCCGGCCTTCGACTGCGAATCGAGAGATCGTCGCCGACCGCGCCGAAGTCGAAGGTGGCAGCGCCGCCATCGAAGCTCAGCCCGGTCTGAGAGTCGGTCCCGTTCCGCGGATCATCGTGATCTCGCCGGATGACACGGGTCGTCACTCTCCATCCTCCGACCTTCGTCCCCCCCGAAGTGTTCAGCTGCTGCTCGCCCGCAAGCGGCGGAAGAGGAACGAGCGGTTCGCCGCCGTGAGCCAGGGTACTTTCAGAATAGCCGGTAGTTATGTGAATGCCGCCCGGCAGGCCCAGATTTCGCCCCGCTTGGCCGCCGATGAGTCGCCTCATATCGTCGACGTGGGCTTGTTCCAGTTGGGCGTCCTCGCCTGCAATGCGTACGAAGACGCGGCGCAATAGTTGGGCCTTCAGCGCGGGACTGAGTCGCCCGAAAGCATCGTGGTCGATTGTGGCGAGGTCGTTTCCCTCCTGCACAACGCTGTCCCAGACCTCGTCCAGTTCGTTGTCAAGGTGCGCCAGGTCTTTTCCCGCAACGTCGGCTAGACGCACCAGGGCTTCGCGGATCCCGGGGTTGCGTTCTCTAAGTCTTGGTAGAACGTCGATTCTGATCCAGTTGCGGGTCGGCTCAGTCGACTTGTTGGACTCATCGGTACGGGGGGCCAGACCCAGGGCTCGGCAATACTCGGATGTCTCTGCGCGGGTGGCGCCAAGCAGGGGACGAAGCAACTGGAGCGATCGATCGTTCACTTTGCGCCGAGACACCGGCAGCATTCCCTTGAGGCCCTGGATGCCGGTTCCGCGAATGATGTTCATCATGACCGTCTCGGCCTGGTCGTCCGCGGTGTGACCCAATGCCACGGCGTCGGCGCCGTGCTCCGACGCTACCCTTGCGAGGAACGAGTACCTGACCTCTCGGGCAGCCTGCTCCGCTGAGAGCTTGTGCCGGCGTCGAAACGCGGCCAGATCGGCGTGCTCGGAAGTGAAGCCCATCCCGAGTGTACGGAACGCCTTCTCAACAAATCGGGCATCCTTCGCCGACTCCTCACCGCGAAGTCCGTGGTCCAGGTGGGCGCCCAGGAGCTGCAGGCGTAGTCGGTCCTTCAGGCGGGACAGCGCATAGAGCAGCGCCAGGGAATCAGTTCCGCCTGAAACCGCGACGACGACGCGTCCGGAATCCGGCGCAGCCCGTTCGACTGCCGCTTGCACCGTCCCCTCGAACCGAACGATGGACTTAGCTGTCCTCATCGGCGCTTCGGTCGTCGGCGGGAGGCGTTTTCGTTAGCTTGACGGACTCGATTCGAAGACCGTCAAGGTTGATAACCTCCATCTTGAAACCGGAATAGTTGAAATGCTCGCCGACTTCGGGGATGTGCCCGAGAACATCCAACACAAAACCCGCCACCGTCGCGTACTCTCCTTCGGGCAGCTCGATACGGAACTCTTCGGCGGCTTCGTCGATGCTCATGCCACCATCCACCTGAAAGATGTTTTCGCCGAGCGCCTCGAACTCCTCCTCTGGGCTAGAGCCCTCCTCTCCGACCCGCCCTACTACCTCTTCGAGCAACCTCTTGAGCGTGACGAGACCCGCAATACCTCCGGATTCGTCGATGGCGAAAGCCATCTGGCTTCCTGATTGCCTGAGCTCGTCGAAAAGCTCCGCAATCCGTTTGGTCGCCGGGACGAAGTGGACATCTCGTATAAAGTCGGTGACCGAGTCGCCGGGTCCGATCGTACTGGAAGACATCGCCTTCATGATGTCCTTCGCGGAGAGAATGCCGACGATGTTGTCGGGGTTCTCTTTGAAGACGGGGAACCGTGTATGAGAATGCTCGGCGTAGATCTCAAGGAACTGGCTCAACGTGGCTCCTCTTTCGACATAGACGATCTCCGTACGCGGTGTCATCAGGTCGCGGACCTCCCGGTCACCGAACCGAAAGACTCGTTCCAGCATCTGAGCTTCTTCCCGTTCGACCATACCCTCCGCGCGGGCGATGTCGATCAGCATCCGCAACTCGCCTTCGGTTATCGACGGGGTGACCAGCCTGCCTGCGCCACCTAGCAGCTTGAGGATCATCCGGGGCAGGAGGGTGAAGACGAATATGATGGGCGTCTCGATGGTCATTATGATCTCGACCGGCCGACCAACGACTACCGACCACCGTTCGGAGGCTCGGGCCGCCAGACTCTTCGGCGTTATCTCGCCGAATATCACGATCAGTAGGGTCATGACTACGGTTGCCACGATCACGCTAAACGCGCTGCTACCCAACAGGCTAATCGCGACGGCGGTCCCCACCGAGGACGCGAGGATTATGAAGGCGTTCTTGGTGAGCAATATGGCAGCGAAGAACTTCTCATGCTTCTCAACCACTCGCTGCACCGCTGCGGCAGCACGGTCCCCTTTCTCGACGAGGTGCTGGATGCGGAACTTGTTTACGGAGATAAGGCTAGCCTCGGAACTGCTGCAAAAGGCGACGGCCAGCAGGCTCAGTCCCAGGATCGCAATTTGAATGTAGACGTTGACCCCCAGATCGATCGTGGCTTCCATTAGCTTCTCCTAAGGTGTGCCCGGTGAGCCTGTTGCGATGCAGTGGGCAGGCAGGTTCTAAGTCGATATTGTGGCAAGCTGGGGCTGCTCACATGAACGAAGGTTCTCGAAGTCTCTCGGACGGTGATCAGGTGCGAGAAGACAGCAACCGCGTTTGGCAGGTGCGGAGTAAACGAGAGGCACGCGAAGGGTTTGACGGCCATGAAACCTTGCCGGGGCGACCGGCCTACTCGAGGTCCGTCCCGATCCGCTCGTTCCACAGCCGGTCGATCGTCCGGCGGGAGACCGAGTCGGCGAATCCGCGTCGCTGAAGGTAGCCTAGCAGGCGTCGCTTGAAGGTCGTTGGGTCGGCCTTGTCGAGCGGCCCGGCGTGTTTAAGTCCGGCACGGTAGGCGCCTTCCTCGTCGTCGACGTCTGCGACGGCCTGCGTCGCCACGTCTCGGTCAACGCCCTTAGCGACGAGCTCTCTCTTGATAGCCCAGGCGCTGCGAGGGCTGACCGACGTGCGGGTTTCTCGCCACTGGTTGGCGAACTGTACGTCGTTTATCAGAGATCGTTCGGTGAGGGCGTCGAGCACCTGCTCGACCAGGGGCGGGGGAAAGCGCCGTCGCAGCCGCGTGCGTACCTCCGATTTGCTGCGAGCCCGGTAGGAGAGGAAGCGTAGCGCTGCCGAGTGCGCTCGTCGAAAAGGCTTCGTTTCGTTCATGAGACGAAGCTGAAGTACGCCAACGACATCGTGATGATGGCGTCGGCGCAACGTCGATGGTCCGTTTGGGGAACCATTGGCAGAGGGGGGATGGCCCCCTAGGTAGCGGCCTCCTGGGGCTCAGCCGCTACGGGCGCGGGGCCGTCACCTGATGCCGCGGAGCTAGCTCTGATCATACTTTCGATGCGTTCGGCCAACTCGGTATTCTCTTTCAGGAACGCTTTGGCGTTCTCCCGTCCCTGACCGAGGCGGGTATCTTCGAAGGAATAGAACGACCCACTCTTCTTGATCGTGCCCAACGCCTCACCGAGCTCTATCAGGTCACCTTCTTTGCTAATCCCTTCGGTGAACATAATGTCGAACTCCGCGACCTTGAAGGGCGGCGCTACCTTGTTCTTGAGAATCCTCGCCTTGACCCGCGATCCGATGACGTCCGTCCCCTGTTTGATCGACTCGAGGCGGCGCAGGTCGATGCGTACCGAGCTATAGAACTTGAGCGCCCTTCCGCCTGGCGTCACCTCGGGATTCCCCCAGACAACGCCGACTTTTTCTCTGATCTGATTGACGAAAATGACGGCGGTATTCGAGCGACTGATGGCCGCCGTTAGTTTGCGCAAGGCTTGGGACATGATGCGGGCCTGAAGGCCCATGTGGCTATCGCCCATGTCGCCTTCCAGCTCGGCTCTGGGCACCAGTGCAGCAACGCTGTCGACGACAACGACATCGATGGCGCTGCTTCGCACGAGGTATTCACATATTTCGAGCCCCTGCTCCGCAGTGTCCGGCTGTGATATCAGCAATTCGCTCGTATCGACTCCGCATTTCGCTGCGTAGGAGGGGTCGAGGGCATGCTCCGCGTCGATGTAAGCGGCCATCCCTCCCGTGCGTTGCGCCTGAGCCATTACGTGGTAGGTAACGGTGGTCTTCCCGGTGGCTTCGGGGCCGAACACCTCTGTCACACGGCCCCGCGGAATCCCGCCGATACCGAGGGCCAGATCGAGGGACAGCGAACCCGTTGAGATGGCCGCGTCCCGAGTCTCTTGGGTCGAATCGCCCAGGCGCATTACCGCGCCCTTGCCGAACTGGCTCTCGATCTGCGCCATAGCCAAATCTAGAGCCTTTGCTTTGTCGGTTGTCATTCCTCTCCTTTCGCCCCACAGACACACCGCAAGTGCCATTTCCGAACTTGCGTGCGACAGCGACCATCATAGCATGGGCGATTTTGGCCTACAAGCACGGTTGGGGGCATTGGTTGTGCTCGAACCCGCCCACCGTCAGGGATCCTGGGAAATCCCGCAAACACCTGCCGGAGGAGAGGCTCCCCCTTTGGCAAGCTCAGGGCAGGCCCTGGACCTCTCAGGGCGCGAGAAGGGGCGGACGTCGGTGCGTCGGGCGGCCTCTGACAGCGAGGGCGACGAGACCAGGTTTGGCAGGACTGTCAGCTGTTTTCATACAGGTCGTTCGATTCCGACTGCGGGTAGGTTTCCATTATGCAGACCCCTCGTGTGGTAGTGGCGCTCGGTGCGAAAAATATACTGTCACAAATCGTCGTAAACTGTCGCATTCGTATCTGAGGGTTGCGACACCCAGGGAGGAAATGCGACAGGGCGGGTACGGGTTGGCGATTTCGGCGGTTGTAGTGCATGGTCCTGTTCTTTTCGCGGTGTCTAGGCAGGTCGTTTCAAGAAGTAAGGGACAGACCTATGGGGTCCGTCCCTCAAGAATATGATAGTACATACGTTCTGGGACTGTCAAGTCACCGCATGACCTCAATATCATGATTACAGAAAGAGAGAACGCGCCTCGAGAAGTCACCGTATTCGTAGAGCGGCACCGAACCGACGCTCCGTGGTCGGCAATCGGGTGTGCCTGTTCTGGTAGACTACCAGCGCCTAAAGAACGAGGAAGAGATTCTATCCGGAGGAACCGAGAATGCAGGACAAGGAAGTCCGTTTGGAGCGCCTGACGAGGCGGGAGTTTCGCGAGGCGATCGGGGCCGGCCACTTCAAGTCGGCCATCATCGCCACCGGAAGCGTCGAACAGCACCTCGAGCACCTGGCGATGGTGCAGGATATAGCCTCGAGCACCCACGTCGCGGAGCGGGTCGCTGAGAACCTCTATCCGAACGTAGTGGTGGCCGTGCCGATCAACATCGGCGTCGCCGAACACCACATGAAGCACCCGGGAACACTCACGACCAAGCCGGAGACCTGGCTCGCCGTTATCTTGGACGCGACGGAGAGTCTGCTCCGGCACGGCGTCAAGAAAGTGCTGATCCTCAACGGGCATGGCGGAAATCGGATGCCAATGTACGGCGCGATCAGCCAGTGGAAGATGTATTTCAGGAATCAGTATGGGGAGGTGGACGTCAGATTCAACAGCTATTGGGACGTCCTGTCGCACGAGTTCATCGCCACCGTACAGGACGGTCCGGGGTTTCCAAGTCACGCAAAGGAGTTCGAGACCTCGTTCATGATGCACGTTCATCCGGAG
The DNA here is from genome assembly GCA_963579975.1 of Dehalococcoidia bacterium. Classification (GTDB taxonomy): domain Bacteria; phylum Chloroflexota; class Dehalococcoidia; order Lucifugimonadales; family CAUZJF01; genus CAUZJF01. Next base: position 3,452 of record CAUZJF010000047.1, on the reverse strand, counting down.
AACGTCCGTGTCGACGCGATTCCCCATAGCGAAGACGATGGCGTGTCGGCGGCCACAGCCGAGAAGGGCAAACTGTTGGTGGAAAAGACCGTCGAAGGCGTCACGGCGATAGTGCGGGAGATGCTTGAGGGTAGGGATACGCGAGCAGCAATGCTGGACCTTTCGCCGCCAAAGCGGGAGACCGAGGCGAGCCCCATATACTGATCCACCAGCGAACCACAACCCTGAGCGCCACCGCTGCAAGGCCTCACGAAACGGCAGTCGTCGAAAGGGGACGGATATGGACGGAGTTAGAGTTGTCGCATACAGCGTCCGCGTCCACGGAGCCACAGGCGACAGGCAGACCGACGACACTCAGGCGATTCAGCAAGCCATCGATGCGTGCCACGCGGCGGGCGGAGGCACCGTCGTGTTTCCCACCGGAGACTACCTCACCGGGACTATCCGCCTCAAGGACCGCGTTGTGTTGTGGCTCGACGCGGGGGCGACGATTTGGGCAAGTGTCGAGCCGTTGGCCTACAGCACCCCGTATCTGATCCACGCCCTTGACGCCCGCGACGTATCGATCGTCGGCCCGGGTAGGATAGACGGGCAGGGCGAGAAGTTCTGGGTCCGGAACGGAGAGCGATGGCGACCCGGCCCGTTCCGGCCCGAGTCGCTGGTCTACTTCGAACGGTGTCAGAATATCGTGGTCCGTGACGTCACGATCACGAACTCTCCGAGCTGGACCTTGCATACATTCCGCTGTGACAATGTCGTCATCAGCGGAGTCACGATCCTCAACGACATCGCAGGCCCTAACACCGATGGCATCGACCCCAACTGCTCGACGAACGTCCGCATCTCCGATTGCCACATCGTGGCCGGCGACGACTGCATCGTCGTGAAGGCGACCGAGGACTATCCTTGTGAGAACGTCACTGTAACCAACTGCACTCTGGAAACGACCTGTGCAGCGCTAAAGCTGGGCACCGAGAGTCACGGCGACATTCGTCACTGCACTTTCTCCAACTGCACCATCCGCAACACGAGTGCCGGGATCACCCTTTACCAGAAGGACGGCGGGACCATGGAGGATGTGCTGTTCTCCAACATCACCATCGAGACGAAGGGCGACGTCATCTACAAGCACCGCGAGTGGCCAATCTTCATCGACCTCGAACGGAGAGGACCGGACTCGAAGGTGGGTGTTATTCGCGACGTTTCGTTCAGCGGGATCACGATCACGACCCAGGGTCGGTGTGTAGTGCAGGGAATGGCGACACAGCCTATCGAGCGCCTGACGATGGAGAATGTGACCGTGAAGGTGGTCGGCTTCGGAGATCTGGAGGAGTTGCCGAAGCCGCGGGGCGGAACCATCCTTTGGGAAGACCCCGAGGGCGGAACACACGTGGCAGCTCCGGCCCATTTCGTATTCGCCAACGTCAGGGGGCTGAGGCTCCGTGACGTACAGGTCGCGTTGGAAACCGACGACCCGCCCCAGGAACGCTCGGCAGTATTTGGGGACTCGATTCATGAGGTTATGATAGATGGTCTCAGGGCCCGTCAGGCAGTACCTGAGGGTTCGCTTCCGGCGGTAGACCTGCGTGACTGCTCGGAAGTCCTGGTCGCGGGCTGCAAGGCGCCTTCGGAAACCGGGACGTTCCTGCGATTCACGGGCGAGACGACTCAGACCGCGACGGTGTTGGGCAACGACCTGTTGAACGCCGCAGTTGCCGTGGACGTCGCCGCCGACGTGCCTAAGGAAGCAGTCTACGTCGCTGCCAACCGGCTTCCCTAGTGGTTGGCGGCGTTTTCATTCCGAACGCAGTGAGGAATCTAAAGACTCATCGATAATGGCGACCTACTCTGTAGCGTCGACCTTAGATTTTTCATTTGCTGCGCTCGCTCAGAATGACAGACAGATGTGTGACTCTGGTCAACCGCCAAAGGTGCGTTCCCTGCAGACGGTCGAGAATCCGACTGTACTGTTGAGGCTCAGACTAGGGGCTTGCGGGGTCGTGCGCTCTCGGTAGGAACGGGTTGTCGGCCGGCTCTTTGCCCCCGTAGAACCAGTTGAGCGGCAGTACCTTCAGCTTCTGGTTGATGCCTCCGTCGGCCGAGCTCTGCACGAGCTGGGCCTTGGTAGGGTGCGGCTGGTAGGTAGAGTACGTGTGGGCGACGAGCACCCGGTCTTTCATCACCAGCATCGAGGGGTAGGACCAGCGTCCATGGAAGCCCACGGCCCGGATGTGCTCGACTTCGCGCTCCGGCGCCGGCTTCCCAGGCTCGAAGTGGTGCTCCGAGGGCCGCAGCGGCCGGATAGGGCCCGGCTCGACCCGCGTCGACTCGTGAATCGACTCGATATTCTGGAAGAACTCCCACACGCTGCCGCCGTTTCGGCTTACGGCAGATGAGATTCGCGTGCGGTTGAATCCGCGCTTCACCTCTTCTTCGCTCTCCTGGTTCCAGACAACCAGAAGGTGGCCGTTCGGCAACGTTCCGATCTGGGCCGGCGCAGTGCTCGACGACAAGGAGGTGGCTTGAGGTCGCGTCCATGTGTCGCCACTGTCGTAGGACCAGGCTTGGAAGATCCTACCCACCCCGGTCCGCATCATCATCATCAGGCGCCCGGGTGACGCCTCGGTAACGGTCGGCTCGTTGACGTAACTGTAGGTCGCGTTCCAGTCCAGGAGTATCATCAGCTCGCCATCGCTGTTGCGCTTCCAGGTCCTTCCATCGTCGTCGGAGTAGGCGACGTATACCGAGGAGAAGTGTGGGTCGAAGAAGTGGCCAGCCGTGGAGACCCAGTGGCCGTTGACCAGTTTGCCCGACGCGGGCGGCTTTTCGTCGTTGGGGCCGGTGCCCTGGCCCATCGAGACATAGACCGGGACTACGATGCGTCCCGACGAGGTGCGGGTGATCGCGTCCTGGTACAGATAGGTTGCTACCCCAGGGGTGGACAACCGGACCGGGGCCTCCCACGTTTCGCCTCCGTCCTCCGAGCGCCAGAACACCACTCCAGTTCCGGTCCGGCCATCGCCTGTTCGGCTCATCGCCGCCAGGCCGATGCCCTTGCCAGAGAGCCGGACGAGCGAAGTGCCTCCCCCGCCGACAGGGTCTCCGTTGACGTCCGTACGCTTGAACTCGTCTGACCAGGTCAACCCACCGTCGTCCGAGGTGGTGAACGTCGTGTTCGCGGCATGAAGTACTCGCCCGTCGTACAGCTCAGTGAAGGTAGACGAGTGGAAGTACCTCGTCTCATGGATCGCCAGCGCCTCTTCGGGTCGTGTCATCGGAACGTTACTCACTTTGCTCCTCCCTTTCGTCGTTTGTTTTGCTGTTTTGGGTCGCGTGACAGGTCTCATCCGCGTGTGTTTACTGAGTCGAGACCACAGGACGTTTAGGACTGTAAGGTGGCTCCAGGACCGCGCGTTGCTCCGGAGTGAATTCGTCCAGTACGTCCTGGACGC
>CAUZJF010000046.1:0-11128 GCA_963579975.1 Dehalococcoidia bacterium | reverse complement strand
CGTTTGTTTTCAACGGGCTAGGGCGATTTAGGAACCCTCTCCCGGACCCTTTTATCACCCTAGCCCGTTGAAAACAAACGCCCCGGTGCTCCGGGGCGTTTTGTTCTTAACCACTATTCCAGGACCGGTTGACCTAGCCCAGCTTTTTCCTGAGCCGGTCCCACCACGAGTCCCCTTCGAGCTCGATCTTTTGGCCACGCCATCGCTTCTCCAACGGCTTTTGCGGTTTAATGAAGAACATCGCATAGCCGACGATAAAGAGAAGCAGTCCGGCCCACGCCAGCGGCGCGACGAAGCCGGGCGCCGCCGAGCTAATCAGCAGCGCGGCCAGAAGAAGGCTCACGGCCGCCAGCATCACGCGCCCCGGGGAGATCGACCACGTCTTGCCGCCGAGCGATTGGAGGAAGTGTCGCCAGACCAGTTTCAAGAAGCTCGGCTGACGCTTTGGCTTGCCGGTCAGCTCCCCCGACTGCCGGAGGATTTCTTCGATCTCCTGCTGATAGCGTTCGGGCATCTAGTCGCTCCGAGGACCGTGAATCCGAGCCTACAGGCTTTGCCGCTGATGACGGGACCGAGTCAATCGAAGGACCCATTAGGCCCCTAGAACATCCCGATGTCCCTTGAGCAAATCGTAACCATGACGAGTCACCTATGTCAAGGCAGGATTCGAAGCCGCTCAGCATAGCCGGGGGACACCTGGACCGCTGCTATAATGCCGGTCTCCCAATAGGCGTTTGAAGGGGAGTCTCTCTCCGATTTCATCGACCTCGTGATGGAGCTTCGGGATTCCGAGACGAGCCACCACTCCCTCCCCAAGCATTCTCAGCTAGAATAGTACGAAAGAGGAGTAACTGATTCCAGCCATAACCGTCGATGACCTTTCTGCCGTTCCTCGGATAGAGGCGATAGACGACAACCAGGTCAGGGACCGGTCCGTCATCTCGGTTACGGACGCGCCGAAAATGCTCGAAGGAGCCGGCTTCGAGGTTCGACGGGCCTTCGCCAGCATCGACCTCCGCCTGGCGGACCCGTTCCTTCTCATGGACCATCTCGGAGCTGTGGAGTACGCTCCGGGTGAAGCCAAAGGCGCTCCGGACCATCCCCATCGCGGGTTCGAGACGGTGACCTACATGATGGACGGGGAGCTGGAGCACCGGGACTCGAACGGCGGAGGAGGACTCATCACCGACGGAGCGACCCAGTGGATGACCGCTGGGGCCGGAATCGTGCATTCAGAGATGCCGACAGAGCAGATCGTCAGAAAGGGCGGCCTGTTCCACGGCGTGCAGTTATGGGTCAACCTTCCAAAGGACCAGAAGTGGGCCGACCCGCGGTACCAGGACCTCGAAGCGGACCAGACCAAGCTGATGGCGTCGGACGACGGCGGCGCGATCGTCCGTCTGATCGCCGGCGACATAGCCGGGCACACCGGGCCCGGCTATACTCGCACGCCGATCACCTACGCGCATGCTACCGTAACCGCGGGAGCCCGCTTGCAGACGCCATGGCGACCGGACTTTAACGCTCTGGCCTACGTTCTCGCGGGTCGCGGATCGGCTGGGCCAGAACGCCGTCCCATACAGGAAGGCCAGCTGGCGGTGATGGGGCAAGGCGACGTCGTTACGATCTATGGCGACCAGCAGCAGGGGAGCCGATCCCCGTCACTCGAAATCTTGCTGATGGGTGGACGGCCGATTCGAGAGCCGGTTTCCTGGTACGGACCGTTCGTAATGAACACCCACGAGGAGATAGTCCAGGCGGTCCACGACTATCAAGCCGGACGAATGGGCACCATCCCCGCGAAGCAGCAGGCGTGACGGCGGGTCGCCGTTACTTTCTGCGCTTCGCCATGGCTTGCCTCGCCGCTTCGCAGCGCTCGATGAACTCGACCTTGTCGGTCAGGCCGATGGCCTGACCGACAAGGTCGAGAGGCAGGTCTTCCGCCTTCTTGAAACGAACGCACGATTTGCCCATGTTCAGCTTCTTCCCGCTGGCCTCGTACTCCTTGGTGAACCACTGCTCGGTCTCTTTGTTGCCGGATATGTTCATCAAGTACAACGAAATGTAGTTCTTCTGCGAGGAAAGCCCCGCGTACTCTAAGGGTTGCCCGTTATAGATCGTCGGATACTTGTTCAAAGGAATAGCGTAACCGATCATGCCCGTACTGCATGGTCTCCTCGTATCCTTCCGACAGGTGTTCGAGGACTACCTTGCGGACCGGTTTGATTGTCTCCCGGCGGCCAGGGGGCAACTCGGTCAGGTACTCGTCAACGGTTGTGGCGTCGCTTTTCGCCATGCCGGCTAGCGTCCTCCGGGCGAAGAACTATACGTAATTGCCTCGGTCGACGCGGGTTCCCGTCTGGAATACGTCGACAACGTTGTTGAGAGCACCGATGTCCTGGGTTGGGTCGCCGTCGACGACCAAAAGATCGGCCTGCTTACCTTCAGCGATGGTGCCGACGTCGCCGTCGATCCAGCATGAGCGCGCCGAGTCGCCGGTAGCCGAGACGATTGCTTCCATCGGCGAAAGGCCGGCCTCGACGTGGGCATCGACCTCTCCCTGAAAATCGCCCATTTCGTACACGCCCCAGGCAGAGTCCGATCCGCACGTCAGCTTGACGCCCGCGGCGATCATCCTCGAGACGTGGTCGAACCGGACGTCGTGGGCTTGTCTCGTCTCATTCAACTCGGCCTGCTCGGCCTCTGTCAGCCCTTCGGATTCGAGCTTGTCTTCGAGTACCCTGATACGGCGGCGCCCAGCGTTCAGTGTTGGATTCAGGAAAACGCCACGTTCGGCCATCCTCTCGGCCACCTTGGGCTGGTATTGAAAACCACCGTCAGGGTCGCGGTGGTAGCCGTGTATGACCGTGTCGACGCCGGCATCCAGAGCGTTGAGTATCCCCTGCGTCGACGCACAGTGAGCCGCAGCGTGCTTGCCGAATTTGTGGGCCTCGTCGATGATAGCCGTCAGCTCGTCCACGGTGAAAGACGGTCGAAGAATCATAGAGGTGCGTGTGCTGCCTCCGGTCGCCGTTATCTTGATGAAATCGGCGCCCTCTTTCACAAGCTGCCGCACGGCCGCGCGACACTCGACCTCGCCGGTCGCCTGTACGCCGAAGTAGCTCAAGTGGCCGCCTACTATGGCCATCGGGCGCCCGGACAGGACCAACCGTGGGCCGGGCGTGATGCCCAGCTGCATGGCCTGGCGTAACATGAAGGTGGTCCTGTTCTTGGCTCCACAGTCGCGCACCGTCGTAACGCCCGAGTAGAGATGAGTCCGGGCATTGCGCGCCGCCTGCAAAGCCAGCACCTCGTCGGGTATGGTCGCAAGCTCGTCGCCCATGCGATCGTCCCCAAAGCCGATGAGATGGACGTGGCTGTCGATCAGACCCGGCAGGACCGTCTGGTCGTTGTACTCGAACTCCTGGACATTTGCTCCTTCAGGAGGCAACACGGTTTCTTCGGTGCCGACCGATCTGATCCGGTCGCCTTCGATGAGCACGGCAACGCGTTCCGTCGGAGGGCCGCCGGTGCCGTCCACCAATCGGGCTGCCTTTATCAGCGTGAAGTCAGTCGTGCTGTTGGACATCGTTCTCCTTCAGGTAGATCTGTGAAAGTGGAAACGTGGGGTGGTGTCGCCGGAAATTGTGAGCCTTGGGAACTCACTACGGTCCGGTTACGGAGGCGGGTGTTGGCGTGTCGCGGCCCGGGAGTCTTGTGAGCCCCTGTCGATCCGCCGTCCTCCCAGGAAGACTTCGTTGACGTTCCAGAGTCTTGTGATGTCTCGATGCGGGTCGCCATCGACGACCAGAATATCGGCCGCCTTGCCCGGCTCCAACGTGCCGGTTTCACCGTCCACTCCAAGGGACGCCGCAGCATCGCCGGTTACCGACCGGACGCCTTGGGCGTTCGAGTAACCTGCCATGACGAGACATTCGGTCTCGTAGGGTGTGTTGCCCAACTGGTAGTCGCCCCACGACGAATCCGAGCCGGTGACCAGCTTGACCCCCAGATCGATCATGCGCTTGCAGTGATCCAACCTGACGTCGAAGTAGCGAAGGTCGTCGTCGAGCGCGGCCTGCTCTTCTGAGGTAAGTCCCTGCTGCGCCTTTTTGAACTGCTGTGCCCATACCCTCGCTCGGAAGACATGGAGCGTTGGGTTGACGGAGGCACCTTGCTTGGCAATCCGCTCGGCCACGTCTTCGCGGAACCTGTTAGAGCCATCGGGCTCCTGGAAGACGCAGTGGATAATCATGTCGACGTTCGCATCGAGACAGTTCACGATGCCCTGAGTCGAGAGGCAGTGCGCAGCGGTTAGTTTCCCGAACTTATGGGCCTCGTCAGCTATGGCCCTCAGCTCTTCGACTTCGAACGATGGCCGTAATCGGTTCGACGTCAGCGTGCTGCCACCTGTCGCCATGATCTTGATGTAGTCGGCCCCTTCCTTGATCAAGCGTCGGACCATGGCCCGAGCCTCAACGGGTCCTGTAATCGCCGGGCCGAAATAGGAGAGGTGTCCGCCGACGATCGTGACGGCCCTTCCACAGAGCACCATCCTGGGCCCTATGCCGATACCCTCGCGAAAGCCGTCTCGTAACCGGAACATCGTGTCGTTCTTGGGGCCGTTCTCTCGGATGGTCGTGACGCCGGAAAAGAGGGCGGCCCGAGCGTTGCGGGCCGACTGCAGAGTGAGGACCTCGTCCGGTATAGCCTTTAGGGTGTCGCCAAGGCGGCCGTCACCGAAGCCGTTGTGGTGGGTGTGGCAGTCGATCATGCCGGGCATGATCGACTTGCCGGCAAAGTCCAGGACTTCTACTGGGACACCCTCAGGTGGGGCGACTTCGTCCGCCGGCCCGACTGCGATGATCTGGGACCCCTCGACCAGCACCGCGCCACTCTCAATAGGGCGACTTTCGCGACCGTCGATAAGACGAGCACCGCTAATCAGCTTGTAGGAAGCGCCGCTGTGTTTTAATCTGACCTTCCTGGATTCAGTCAGCCGCTGGCCGATCGCCGTTAGGCGTCTGAGGGTCTGCAGGCGGTTCGCCACCGTCTCCGCTGTCGGGTCCACCGCCAGCCGCGACGATAAGGCGTCGAAGCTCGTCGGCGAGGTCATCGAGAATGGAAATGTATTTCAGGCTGGCCACGCCGCCCTCCTGGAACACGATGTCCACCGTCTGGTAGCCAACAGCCCTCCCGAACGCACCGTATCTGGCTTGGGCGTCAGCGAGCTTCGAGAGAGGAATTTGGAAGCGGCTCGAACCACCCAGGAACTTGCCGCGTTGATAGATCAGTTGGTCCGACGTAAGGATGTACCTGGTCCCCCTCCACATCATGAACCTGGGCGCCATGATCGCCACGAGTACGGCCAGGGTCATGAGCGGCTCTGGGAAGAAGCCGATCCCGTAGAGAACAGCCACCACCAACACCCAGGGCAACGAAGACCAGATCCAGGCGTACTGGACCTGCTTTATTACCTTTGCGTCTCGAGGTATCTCGTCGGGGTCGTTCGTCGGCTTGTTGTCGGACGCCAAATTCGGTGCTGGCTCCAGTATGAAAGTGGCGGATTCGGACCGCCACAGTATACACCATCGTAGGGGAGCGGTATGTTGCCGCGCCGGAGTCCGACGCCCTCGCGCCTTCGTAGGTACATGGCGGATGGCGAGTGCCATTGTTCAGTAAAGATGTTCACCACGGAGGTCACAGAGACAGGCCCATGAGCAGTTGGGGTGAGCCGAGATTCGGTGTCTCTGACCCGGCTCATCGGCGGTCGCCTCCTGAGACTTGCCGCCACACGACACCAAGAACACTGCCATAGTCCAACCCAGTCCCGATTGGATCAGCCCGCTGACCGCCTCGTGTTTATCCAAGCACCTCCCTTTGCCTTGGAAGTTGCTTGGAGTCGGGTTGCCGCTGGGTGTCCTGAGGCTGGTCCTACTCGACCGACCCGAGGGCGGCCCTGAGCCTCTGGTTTTCAGCCTTAAGCTGTTGGAGCTCATGCTCGGTTTCCCGCATCCGGTCAAGCAGCTTCATCACAACCTCGACCCCGGCGAGATTGACGCCAAGGTCGTCCATAAGAGTCCGCATACGCCGGACACGCTCGACGTCCCGCCGAGAGTACACCCGCTGGTTCCCCCCAGTGCGGTGGGGCTCGACGAGGCCCAGGCGCTCGTAGTACCGCAGCGTCTGGTTGCGAACGCCAAGAATCCGCGCGGCCACGCTGATCACGAAACACGGCTCGTCGTACCCGAACATCTCACTCGTCATTGCAACGACTTCTCCTTCGAACGGAGTGCCAGCAATTTGCGCACCAGTTCCTTTTGTTCGTCGGTGAGGTCTTTCGGCATGACGGGACGTAGCTTGACGAAGAGGTTGCCCCTCGTATCGTCCTTGCCTAGTCTCGCCATACCCTGGCCTCCGAGACGAATTCGTTGCCCGTTTTGACTCTCTGAAGGGACTTTCAGTCTCACGGTCCCCGTAAGCGTGCTTACGTCCACCTCGCCGCCCAAGATCGCGACTTCGAGCGGTACCTGTACTTCGGTCTCCAGATCGGTCCCGTTTCGCTTGAATCGTCGATGCGGAGCCACAGTGATGTTGAGCAGCAATTCCTGATTTGCACCCGGGGTTATGCGAACGACCGAGCCTGTGTCGACTCCGGCGGGTATGCTCACTTCGATGCGACGGTCCTTGCCAGCCTCCGAGATCGTAACGGTCCGTTTCGTGCCCTGGAAAGCCTCCTCGAGCGTGACTTCGACAGAGGTCTCGAATCGCCTCGGCGTCGCCGTTCTCCCACCACGCCCAACGATGTCGTCAAGACCCCCGAACAGGTCCCCAAACCCTCCGAACGGGTCTGGTCCCGATGTCCCGCCCGACCGTCGCTGGCGGCGAGTCCAGCCAAATGAAGAACCGCCCATCTGGCTCTCAATCTGGTCCGCATGCCTCCAGTTTTCGCCGTACTTGTCGTACTTTCTCCTGTTTTCCAGCTCAGACAGGACCTCGTAGGCCTCGTTGATCGATTTGAACTTCTCCTCCGCGGCTTCATCGCCTGGGTTGAGGTCAGGGTGGTAATTGCGCGCAAGACGTCGGAACGCCTGACGAATCTCTTTCTCGTCCGCGTGCTTCTCGACCCCTAATATGTCGTAGTAGTCAGCCATAGCTACTCATTTGCACTGATACCCTAACATATGCTTTATCATCAGATCAATCTATCATGAAGAGTATCGAGTCAGTAGACTTATCTCATCTACTTCATGTTTGTTATGCTATCGGCGAAATAGGTGGCCTTATACTCTGAACCAGGCCGCCCGTAGAACCAAGCACATAGGAGGTGCAAAATGGTGTTGCAACGTTGGTACCCGAGGACACGAATCAGGCAGACAGATGAATGGATTGACCGATTCTGGCGAGGCTTTGGACTCCAGCCCTACGGTGAATACTCCTTCCATCGACCGCTACCTCTGGACGTGGTCGACGAGGACGAACATGTCGCCGTCAGTGCTTCTCTCCCGGGCGTGAACCCCGACGCCGTCGAGGTCACTGTCGACGATGGCGTGCTCAGGATTAAGACCGAGGCCAGTGAAGAGCACGAGGAGAAGGACGGTCGATACCTCATCCGGGAGCGCAGGACCGGGTCGTTCGATCGATCGGTGCGCCTGCCCGCCACCGTCGACGCCGACAACGCGGAGTCCAAGTACGAACACGGCGTGTTGACGGTGAGGTTCCCGAAACGGGAGGAGAAGAAGGCCAAGAAGATAGAGATCAAGGTGGGCTAACCTATAGCCTGACGTTGACGCCGGACCGGAAAAAGCAGGCCCGCGAATCCGAGCGGGCCTGCTTTCCTTGTTGGCTCTCACTCGCTATTCCGCTCACGGACCGCCACAGATCTACTGATATAATCTTCTACTGTCATCCTGAGAAGCGTAGCGTCGAAGGCCTGGGGACGGGGCCGTCCGGCTCGCGATGGATCGCGGGCGTCGACCTCCCTAGATTCTTCGCAGGGCTCAGAATGACATTTTCGCCTTTTGCCGGAGGCAGCTTGTCAGAATGAGAGTCTATACCAGGAAGGGCGACGAGGGTGAGACAGGCCTCCTTTTCGGCGGGCGAGCGTCGAAGGCCGACGAGAGGTTCGACGCCGCGGGCGCTGTCGATACTGCGGTCTCCGCAATGGGACTGGCGAGAGCCTTGTGCGCGAATGACCGGACCAAAGATGTGCTGCTCCAGGCCCAGCACGACATGTTCACTATCGGCTCGGAGCTTGCGACGGGGCCCGAACACTACGATGAGCTCAAGGAGCGCTTTTCGATTGTGACCGCCGAAATGGTCGAACGCCTCGAGGCAACTATCGACGAAATCGACAGGCAGATCGATCTGCCCCACAATTTCATCGTGCCCGGTGCTTCGGCCGGATCGAGCGCTCTCGATCTGGCACGGGGGCTGGTCCGAGAGGCCGAGCGACGCACGGTGGCCTTCAACGGAGCGATCAGATTGCCGAACGGCGAGGTCTTACGCTACCTGAACCGGCTGTCTGACCTGCTGTTCATGCTCGCCCGTCTCGAAGACAAGGACCTCTCCTTCGAGATAACGACCGGCAAGATTAGGCGCGAGCAGTCGTAACCGTACCACACACCATTTCAGCTTCATCAGTTCTCGACGCCTGAGACCGTATGCCTATGAAACCCCCCCGAATCGCGATAATCGACTACCAAGCCGGCAATCTGCGCAGCGTGCAGAAGGCCCTTCAACAGGTAGGTGCTGAAGCACTGATCACCAGCGATCCCGGCGACATTCGACAGGCGGACGCGGTGGTTTTTCCCGGGCAGGGCGCCAACGATTCCTCGATGCGCCATCTCAAGGCCAAGGGCCTTGTGGAGCCCATCAAAGAGTTCGTGGCCGGCGGCAGACACTTCATGGGCGTGTGCCTGGGTTTGCAGCTGCTCCTGGAAGGCTCTGACGAAGGCGTCGAACCGGGCCTCGGCATCCTATCCGGGTGGGTACGCCGTCTGCCCGCCGGCGCCAAGGTCCCCCACATGGGCTGGAACCAGGTTGACCTGCGGACCGACCATCCAGTCTTCGCCGGAGTGCCAACGGGCAGCTATTTCTACTTCGTGCACAGCTACTATGCCGACCCGGACGAGGAATCGGTCGTTGCTGCGACCACCGAGTACGGCGTCGAGTTTTGCAGCGCTGTGGCGTGGGACAATGTCGTCGCCGTTCAGTTCCATCCGGAAAAGAGCGGTACTATAGGCTTGACCCTGTACGAGAATCTCGTTCGACTCGCGAAGGGAGGATAGGTCTACATGGAAGTCATCCCCGCAATTGACATCAAAGGGGGCAAGTGTGTCCGACTCTACCAGGGCGATTACGGGAGGGAAACGGTCTTCTCCGACGACCCCGTGACCGTTGCCAAGAACTGGGCCGGCCAGGGCGTTCCACGCCTTCACGTCATCGACCTGGATGGCGCCAAGGAGGGCACCCTGACCAACATCGAGCTCGTAGGGCAGATCGCGTCGGCCGTCGACATTCCAATGCAGCTCGGCGGCGGTATCCGAACGCTCGAATCCGCCCGGCGGGCGACTGGGCTTGGCATCGCCAGGGTTATCCTCGGGACCGCTGCTATCGAGAGCCCCGAGGTGCTTTCAGAGCTCTGCAGGGAGCTTGGCGAAGAGTCCGTGGTCGTCAGCGTCGATGCCCGGAACGGGCGCGTTGCGCTTAGCGGGTGGACCCGCGAAAGCAGCGTCGAGACATCGGAGCTGCTGGAGCGCATCGAGGACCTGGGAATGCACCGCTTCGTGTATACTGACATTACCCGCGACGGCACTCTGACCGAGCCCAACTTCGGAGCTATCGAAGAGTTGCGGCAGCAAACCTCGCTGAAGATGCTGGTGGCAGGCGGGATCGCATCGATCGCCCACCTGCAGCGGCTGTCTGACTTGGGTGTTGACGGCTCCATCGTCGGCACCGCGGCTTACACCGGAGCTATCGACATCCGCGAGGCGGCACGGCGACTGGGTGGACCGGCCGTGACCGGGAATGCAAGGAACTGAAGCGATGGCGTCGAAGGAAAAATTCGATCCCAAGAAAATGGACCTCCTGCTTTCGCCCGAGCGAAAGCAGTCGCTCGATACTCACCGGCTGCTATCGACGGTCCCGCTCATGGCGCACCATTGGGTCGCCGACGTCGGGTGCGGGCCGGGCTATTTCACGGTGCCGCTGGGCAAGTACCTGTTCGATGGCAAGGTCTTCGCCCTCGACGTACAACAGGACATGCTGGACGCGACTCAACGGTCTCTAGAGACGGTGCACCTGACCAATGTCGAGGTGACGAAGTCGAAGGAATCAAAACTCCCGCTTGAAGACGGAGTCTTGGATGGGGCTCTGATGGCGTTCGTTCTGCAGGAAGCAAGATACCCGAGGGCATTGCTCAAGGACGTGGTGCGATGTCTAAAGAAGTCGGGGTGGTTGGCTGTCCTCGAATGGAACAAAGGGGAGACCGAAGCCGGTCCCCCGGTAGAGCAGCGTATCGGGGCAGACGCGATGCGCGACCTGGTTGAGGAGGTCGGCCTCAGATTTCGGTCGACCCGCGACCTCAACGGGGCTCAGTACATGGTAATGGCCGCCAAGTAGACGGCTTCTCACGAACGGACCCAATTGATGACAACCCAGACCGCCGACGCCAAGAAGATCGACACTCGAAGAGTGATTTCGTGGCTTCCCATCCAGCCCTACCACCACGTGGCTGACATCGGGTGTGGGGGCGGGTATTTCACGGTCCCGTTCGCAAAGCAGATACCTATGGGCAAGGTCCTCGCGACCGACGTCTCCAAGGACAAGCTGGACGCCACCCGCGAGAGTCTGGAAGACGCGAACCTCGGCAACGTCGATCTGCTTCTGTCCGACGAGAAAAAGCTGCCTCTCGAAGACGACTCGGTGGACGGCGCCTTCTTTTCGAGGATATTGCACCATGCCGAGGACTACAAGGCACTGCTCAAAGAGGCGATGCGCTGCGTTAAGAAGACCGGCTGGCTGGCGGTGATCGAGCTCCACAAGAAGGAAATGGAAGGCGCACATCCGGTGGACGAGTTGCTTGACGAGGCGGAGGTACGGGCCGCCGCCGAGAAACAGGGCTTCA
>CAUZJF010000045.1:0-11147 GCA_963579975.1 Dehalococcoidia bacterium | reverse complement strand
CGGCCCGAAGGCCCACCCCCGCGATTGTGGTAATCGTCCCGGCGCTCAGGCGGTCAAACGTGTCCAGTAAGCTCAAAGTACCCCTCCTGTGCGCTGTGACCATAACGGCGTTCGCTCTGAAGCCCGGCCAGTATATAAAAACCCTCATCACGTTGGGGGATGCGCGCATAGGAAAAATGGCCCACCTCACACCGTCAGGTTGTACATACCAACCTGGACAATTCGTCCGATGCGCGGGCCGGCTGTCACGAAGGACAATGTCCTGGAAGGCCTATGCATCCCCAGGAGGCGTCGAGATGAAACCACAGCCGCAAATGGGAACCAACAGTGAGGGTGCCCTAGGCCAGCGGATGGCGATCACCAACCCAACGGCATCTCAAACCTTGTTTTTCTTCGACGGCGCTTTTAGAACATGGGTCGAGGTTGAACAGCGGGGGCAACTTAACAGCCCGATCACCGCTACCACGGGGTATCTAACCGACAGCGGGAGCCACTAACGACGCCGCTATCGTCGGTGGTAGCCGATGGGCATGATGGGAAAATCGCCCGTCTTCAACCGCCGAGAAAAGACGGCGTGAAGGAGTGGAATACTCGACCAAAGAAGCGGAGAGGGCGTCTCCCTCGATGGGAGGATTGGAACCTGCACTGGGCGTGCCGAAGTGTCAGGGTGCAGAGACTGCCGTCCGGGGACCGGCCGTGCTGAAGGTGACTAGACCCTAACCGCGACGATGTCGAGCCAGTTGCGAGGGATGTGGTCGACCTTCATCTCCTCGAAGGCCTCCTTGGCCCCGGCCTTCAGCGAGGCGCTCGCCTTGTCGAACGGTACACCGGGCATCGTACCTTCGATGAAGTCCTCGAAGGTGCTGATGTCCATGAACCCCTGGAGCGTGAACTCCACGGTGTCAATCTTCTGCTCGGTGATTTGGAATCCGTGCTCCTCGAGCAGGGCACGGTACTCGTCGGGCGTGAGCTGCTTTCGGGCTTCGACCTTGTCCGATCTCGACGGCGACAGGCCGTACTCCCGCCGAAGGTAGCGGCTCGCCTTGAGCATCCACTTGCGGTAGAAGATCAGCGTCTCGAGGGGATGGGCGCCTTCGAAGAAGGTGGTGTTGAACGCCAACTTGCCCCCCGGCTTCAGGGCCTTCGAGATGTCCGTCAGCAACGCGTCCTTGTCCGGAACGTAGTGGATGGCGTTGCAGAAAATGACGGTGTCGACCGACTCCTTGACCGCTTCCGAGAACTGCTCCATCTGGCTCTGGACGAACTGGATGGCCGAGTCGCGCACGTCCTTCAGGTCGTCCATGGCCTGTTTCAGCGCGGAGGCCGAGTGGTCGATGCCGATTACAGCGGTATCCCTGGCGTTTCGGAGCCGCTCCGCGATCAGCCGCGTCACCGCTCCGGTCCCGCAGGCCAGATCGACGATACGCTGGCCGGGTCCGACGCCCACCATATCGACCAGCCGGGCGTTCTGTTCGCTATAGAAGGGGTTGCTGGCGAACCTTTTGAAGCCGAAGTTCTCGGTAGTCATATCGCTGGCCTCTCGGCTGGCTGCTTTCGGTTCTTGCTGAGTCGCCGCTGATATTCATACTAGCATGCGTTAAAACAGCAAGTCTATGTTTGCGGTACCTACGGCAAGGGCGGCAAGACTCCGGATGCCCGCCTCCGCTCTGTCAGGAACCTATCAGGCTTTCGACGGTGTGGCGTCAGGTAAGCTGTTTTGAAGTCCATAGAATCGCGGCAGGTGACAAGTACGAGGCTCGGAGGTCAGATAGTCATGATGGATCTCAAAGGCTGCCCAAGATGTAACGGCGCCGTCCTGGTATCGGATCCCTCCGCCGATGGCGCTGTCTGTGTCAATTGCGGCTGGCGTCGGTCCGACGTCTCCTCAGAGGTCATGGCCCAGGTGGTCGCACATCTTGGTAAGCCCTACATGGAAGACCGCTATTCACATAGTCGCATAGGAACCGGAAAGCCGCCGCTGAGTGGTTGGGATAGGCTAAAGTGTCGCAGAGAGCTAGAGCAGAGCGGCCGGACCGTCTAGGCTGGAGGCCTTGACAGAACCCGACTTTCCCCGCCGTCTGCATGACGACGGGCGGCTCTATGCCGATCAGTAGCCCGGCGCTCTGATGCACGCCACCCAGTGGCCTTCACTCACCTCCCTCAGCTTGGGCATGCCCTGCTTGCAATCCTCGATGGCGATCGGGCACCTCGTGTGGAACACGCATCCCTCGGGAGGATCCATCGGGCTGGGAAGCTCACCGGTCAGGATCAGGCGCTCGCGTTCGGCCTCGAGCACGGGGTCCGGGATGGGGATCGCCGATAGCAGCGCCTTGGTGTAAGGGTGCAGCGGGTTGTCATACAGCTCGCTTTGGTCGGCAAGCTCGACGATGTGCCCGAGATACATGACGGCGACGCGATCGCTGATGTGTCTGACCACCGACAGATCGTGCGCGATAAAGAGGTACGTTAGGCCGAATTGCTCCTGTAGCTCGCCCAACAGGTTGATTACCTGGGCCTGAATCGAGACGTCCAGCGCCGAGACAGGCTCGTCGCAAACGATAAAGGTTGGGTTGACCGCCAGGGCTCGCGCGATGCCGATGCGCTGCCGCTGGCCGCCGCTGAACTCGTGCGGGTACCGTTCCGCCATGTAGGGGTTCAGGCCCACCAGCTGTAGCAGCTCGGCGATCCTCTCCCGGTATTCGGCCTTGGATGCGGTGAGCTTGTGAACGATCAGGGGCTCGCCCACGATGTCGCCGCAGGTCATCCGGGGGTTGAGAGAACCGTAGGGGTCCTGGAATATGACCTGCATCTTGCGGCGTACCGGCTTCAGCTCCTTTGTGCCGAGCCCGTTGAGCCGCTGCCCATCGAAGATTATGTCTCCGCTTGTCTGCCGGTGGAGCTGAAGAATGCAGCGTCCCAACGTGGTCTTGCCGCTACCGCTCTCGCCGACCAGACCCAGAGTCTCGCCGCGTTTGATGGAAAAGCTGACGTCGTTGACCGCCTTCACGTCCGCGACCTTGCGCTGAAAGATGATCCCGGACGTGACCGGGAAGAACATCTCGACGTTTCGGACTTCCAGAAGGACATCTTCGGTAGTCTGGGTAACCGTCAAGAAGCCTCCTCCTGACCCGTCGAGGCGGCGATTTCAGGCAACTCGCTGAAGCGCCAGCAAGCGGACCGGTGTGCACCGTCCACCTCCATCAGCTCGGGCGTTTCGGCCGTGCACCGGGTGATGGCGTACTTGCAGCGCGGCGCGAAACTGCAGCCAGCCGGCATCTCGATGAGGTCCGGCGGCAGGCCCTCAATCACCTCGAGTTTTCCGCCCGCCCGCTCGTCGAGACGCGGTACCGAGCTGAGCAGGCCGATGGTATAGGGGTGTCTGGGGTCTCCGTAAATCTCGCGGGATACGCCGGTTTCGACGATCTTCCCTGCGTACATCACCAGAACACGGTCCGCGTACCGTGCTACGACGCCCAGGTTGTGCGTGATGATGATGAGGGCGGTGCCAAGCTCACGCGACAGCGACTGCAAAAGCTCGAGTATCTGCGCCTGGATGGTCACGTCGAGGGCCGTTGTCGGCTCGTCGGCGACTATAAGCGCCGGGTCGCAGCTGATCGCCATGGCGATCATCACCCTCTGGCGCATGCCGCCGCTAAGCTGGTGGGGATAGTCCTTGAGCCGGCTCTCCGGATCTGGGATCCCAACCATCGACAGCAGCTCCGCCGCGCGTTCCCGGGCCGCTCCTGAGCTCATTTTGAGATGCAGCTCCAGTGTCTCGGTGAGCTGCCGCCCGATGCTGAGCACGGGGTTCAGCGACGACATGGGCTCCTGAAAAACCATCCCGATACGGTTGCCGCGGATCTGGCGCATTTGCGAATCGGTAAGGGTCAGCAGGTCGAGGCCATCGAAGTTGACCTGTCCGCCCACGATCTTGCCGGGCGGATCGGCGATGAGGCGCATGATGGAGAGCGCACCGACGCTCTTGCCGCAGCCGCTCTCGCCGACGATACTCAGTATCTCCCCCTCTTCCACCTCGTAGCTGATGCCGTCCACGGCTTTGACGACGCCGTTATCGGTGGAGAATTGGGTCTGGAGGTCTCTTACTTCGAGTAGCTTTGCCACACAGCCTCGCTTCGGCCTATTCGGCTATTCCCACAGGTCTGTGCTGAGATACTTGAGTCCCGAATCGCAGATCACCACGCCAACCGTCTTGCCTTCACAAGGCCCGCGCAGGAGATCGATCGCGGCTGCGACGTTGGCCCCGGAAGAGAAGCCCGCGAAGATTCCCTCTTCCCTGGCCAGCCGACGCGCGATCTCGATAGCGCGGTCGTCGGTGACCTCCAGGTAGCCGTCGATCAGCTCCGGCTTGAGGAAATCGAGCTCAGAGATCGAATAGCCGCCGCCTTGGATTCGGTGGCCTGGTTTCGTCACCTGCCTGCCCGCTAGGGCAGCGGCTCCCTCGGGCTCCGCAACGTAGCACTGGATCGTCGCGTCGTGCTCCTTCAGCGCTGCCGCGCAACCCGCGAAGGTGCCGCCGGTGCCGGCGAAGTCGCAGAACGCCTCGATCTCGTATTCCGACTGCTCCAGGAACTCAGGTCCCGTGTTCAGGTAGTGGGCGCGGAAATTCCCCTGGTGCCGAAACTGATCGGCGCGAAAGGCGCCGCGCTCTTTCACGATCAACTTCGTCTCCGTCTCCAGCAGTTCCAAGTCCTCACCGGAGACCTGGCCCGGTTTCGAGTCCGGCGCCTGGTCTACGAGAACGACCTCGGCCCCCAGGGCCGACATCATCCTGGCGCGCTCCATCGAGTTGCCCCTGGACATCACCGCGACGAAGGGGTAGCCCTTGATGGCGCACACGATGGAGAGGCCGGTGCCTGTATTACCGCTGGTCAGCTCCACCACCGTCATGCCGGGCTCGAGGGTACTGTTCGCCTCGGCGTCCTCGATGATCTGCCGGGCGATGCGGTCCTTTTTCGAGAACCCGGGATTGAGGTGGTCCAGCTTGGCCAGAATGCGGCCGTTCAGGTCACCGGTGAGCCGCGACAGCTCGACGAGCGGTGTCCCGCCGATAGCCTCTACGGCCGACGACAGCAGCCGTCCGCTACGTCCATTCGTCATATTCATGAGAGAGTCCATTCTAGCATGCGGTATTCGAGCGACGAGTAGCTGGAATCCGCCCTCGCGGTCCGCGCTTTACCCCCTAATCAGTACGCTGTACCCTGTACCTCTGTATTCATACCGATTCCAAGGACTCACGAGATGGTCGGTTCACCAGACGATAAGCTCTTCCAGACTATGCCCGTGGGCAGCCTTCCACGCCCTCAATGGGTCCGTGACCTGATCGATGACCGAAAGGCCGGGAGAGTAGACGAGCTTGAAGCCGACAAGCTGCTCGATGCGGCTATCCCGTCGGCGATCCGCATGCAAGAGCGAGCGGGACTCGATTTCGTATCGGATGGTGAGTGGCGACGCGAGAGCTATGTCAAAGTCTTCGCCGACGCCGTGGAAGGATTCGAGCCCGACCTCATTCCAACGGGCGGCTCCGGCATCTCGGGGTTGTTCTATCCGGCTGTGGTGTCTCGGCTCGTCCAGCGAAGGTCCTTCGCCGCTGTTGAGGCGGCGTTTCTGCGCGGCCAGACCAGCTCCAGGGTCACGGTCGCAATCCCATCGCCGTACACGATCGGTAGGCGAATGTGGAGCGCCGAGCACTCGACGGGGGCCTACAGCAAGCCGGACGATTTCATGGATGCGTGCGTTCCGATCATTCGCGAGGAGGTGAGGGCGCTCACCGACCTCGGCGTGGACGCCATCCAGTTGGACGACCCCTGGCTCGCGCTGCTCGTCGATCCCGAATACCGTGAGCGCGAGGGGATCTCCGACGTCGAGCGCGAGATCGAAATGTCGGTGAAGTATGTCAACGCGGCTCTCGACGGTGTCGACCCACCGTGGGTGAGCGTCCATCTCTGTCACGCCCATTGGGACCGGAGTCACGGGTCTCGCGGGCCGTACGATGCGATCATTGGCGCTCTGGGTCGCATGAACGTCGACAGGTTCGCCATGGAATTCGCGACTCCGGATGCGGGCGGCATCGACGTTTTGAAGGACTTCCCGGAGGATAAGGTCCTCGGGCTCGGCGTTATCGACCACACCGACCGGCACGTCGAAACGCGAGAGGAGGTCGTGGACAGGGTCGAGCGCGCTATGGAATACGTACCGAAGGAGCGCATCACGCTGAACCCCGACTGCGGTTTCGCACCGTCCAGCGCCAACCCAATGGACCTGGACGAAGCGTACTTGAAGCTGCGGGCGATGTGCGAAGGGGCCCAGATGCTGCGTCAGAAGTACGGTTGATAGTCGCCCGCGGTTCGTAACGGCCTATCCTGTTTAGGCTTGGCAGGCTTGGGGGGAATTCCATGATTCGAGAGCTAGACCACGTCTTGAATGCGTTTCAGCGTGCCATTTCGAAACTTGATGAAGAGCCGATCGAGGGCCGGCTGTGGATTGTCGAGGCAGCACGGATACGTATCCGAGGGGGCGATTGAACCCGAATGGCCAGCGCTGAAATCGTAGCTGTCGGCTCCGAGTTGCTCCTCGGCCAGATCGTCGACACCAACTCTTCCTGGATCGCCCAGCGCCTTGCTGATCTGGGCGTCGACCTCTTCTACAAGTCGACCGTCGGCGACAACCCAGTGCGCATGAAAAAGGTGGTCGGCAGAGCGGCAGGGCGCTCCGACGTCGTCATCATCAGCGGGGGGCTTGGTCCTACCCAGGACGATCTGACCCGCGAGGTCGTGGCAGAGGTAGTCGGCCGCAAGCTGGTCCTGGTACCCGAGCTACTCGAGGAGATCGAGCAGCGGTTCCGCCGGCGTGGCTTCATCATGACCGAGAATAACGAGCGCCAGGCGTACATTCCCGAAGGCGCGGTCGCCATCCACAACCCCAACGGCACCGCGCCTGCGTTCGTTGTCGAGTCTGGCGGCAGCGCGATTTTCGCCCTTCCGGGGGTGCCCCACGAGATGAAGTGGCTCTTCGACAACGAGGTGGCACCGTACCTGCGCAAGAGGTTCAACCTGGCGCAGCGAATCACTTACAAAGTGCTGAAGGTCGCTGACATCGGTGAGAGTGCCGTGGATGACAAGATAGGACATCTGATCACCAATTCGACCAATCCGACCGTCGGCGTGCTGGCGCACCCAGGCCAGGTCGACGTTCGAATCGCCGTAAAGGCCGGTGACGAGGAGGAAGCGACCAGGCTGGTCGCGCCCGTTGAGGCCGAGGTGCGCGCGCTGCTCGGGCGCCATGTGTTCGCCGCGGATGACGAATCGATGGAAGATGCCGTAGGCACGCTGCTCAGACAGAAGAACGCGACGGTGGCGGTCTACGAGGACCTGACCAGCGGGCAGGTGGCGGAGCGGTTACATCGGGCCAGCTCCGAGCACTTCGTCGAGGGCGTAATCGCGAACGGACGCGGATCCCTCGGGCGTCTTCTGGCTTTCTCTCGAAGACCCAATGAAATCGATGAATTGCTTCGGGACCCGGAGGCTCTGGTCGATGAGCTGGCCTGGGCCGTGAGGTCCCTTGCGGAGGCTGACCTTGGCCTTGCTGTCCATGCCGTGCCAAAGGTTGGAGATACCGCTCAGAACCTCGGTCTGGGGCAGACCTACGTCTCGATCACCGACGGGACTGGGTTCCGCCGGCGGACCTACAACTTCGCGGGAGCGGGAACGCCCGACCGGATAAGAACGAGCCTAAACGCCCTGGCCCTCTTGAGGTTGGCCCTCACCGAGGGCTTCGAGTAGAAGGCGGATGGATCCGGTACGCACAGGCCACAGCCGCGAACCAAGTGGTGAAGCGGAAAGGCACGGAGATGAAGGCCCAGGAGCTCTGTCGGAGAGCCTTCTTCGACCTCTTTCGGCCTGTTTTAGCCGAGCAGTTCTCGGACATTCTGTCGCGGTTGAGCGCCGGCGTGGTCGGAGGCGGGTCGGACTCGCTCGACGCGGATGACGAACTATCTCGAGATCACGACTGGGGACTCGGCCGCTGTCGTCTGCTCCTGCCAGACGGTGAGGTCTCGACGGATGTGACGGCGATCGAGACCGTGTTGGCGGCGGCAGTACCTGACGACTACCTGGGCTTTCCGAGAGAAATCCTGCGTCCCGAGACGATTCGTGTGACTACTATTGATGACGCCTACAGGGAGCTCTGGAGGTTGACCCACCCCCCAAATACGTTACGTGTATGGGCCGAGGCGGATGGCTGGGCCCTCGGTATGGCGTCCTGCGGGCTCTCGTGATTTACGATCCAACGGGAGCTCTCTCTGAAAGGAAGCGTGAGTTCGAGACGGCCTACTGCCCGGAGGATGTTTGGAAGTGGAGGATGGCGCGCGTACTCTGGAATATCTGGCAGTACGGCGACTACAACGGAATATCCAGACTAGCTAGACGCGGCGACGGCGTGGGAGTCCTGATCGCGCAGGGTCAGTTTGTCGAATCGGTTATGGGACTCATTTGCATCCTGAACAAGCGATTCTCGCTCTACTACAAGTGGCTTCACTGGCAGTTCCTTCAGATGCCACGATGGAGTGATGTGTTCGAGCCGCTCCTGCAGGAGCTGGAAGCGGCCGGCACCCACGGCGAAAGAGCGCATCACATGAACATGATCTGCGAGAAGGTGCGGGAGGCGTTGTACGCCGATGGCATCCTTCCGGACGCCGACCGGCGTCCCCGCATGGGAGCCTGGGATTTGTTGCGCACGATCAGGTCCGAAAACGTACGTCGGCTGATCATGGGGTTGGACCCGGTGCTCGCGGGCGAACAGCGCCGATGGCGGACCGACAGGCCGCGAGGTTGAGCAAGCGTCGGTCGTCGAAAGGCTAGACATGGACTCAGGCTGCTAATGCGAGAGGCCGGATCTGAAAACGGAGGCTCAGAAAAGTAATAGGGCCCCGCCGTAGCGAGGCCCTATTGGGGAGGCGTTCCTGGGAACACCTACCTGGAACACCTCCGACTACTACTGTGCAACACAGCACCTCCTTTCCGAAGACACCACATTAGACTGTCATCCACCCCACCGAGTCTTCATCACCAGTATAGCCCTGACAAAAGACTTATTCAAACCACAAACCCGCGATCCTTCCGACTATTTGGAAGTACCGGACCGTAAAGGGAGCGGAGGCAAATCATGATAAACGGCGTCGTGGGAGTCGTCGTCTGGACGGACGACCTGGAGCGGATGCTGGGGTTCTATCGTGACACTCTGGGCCTGGAGCCCCATTCGGTGCGGCCGAACTTCGTATCGTTCAGTTGGGGAGACGTGAAGCTAGGCATCGGCACCCACGACAAGGTCTCAGGCGTCGCGAATGACCCCTTCCGGGTGATGGTGAACCTGGGTGTCGACGACATCGAGTACGAGTACCAAAGACTCCGCAGAAGCGGAGTAGTTTTCATGAGGCCGCCCGAGCAGGAGCACTGGGGTGGCTGGGTGGCGACCTTCTCAGACCCCGACGGCAACGGCCTGCAGCTCTTGCAACTAGCTACGTAGAAACGCGCGGCCGCGTGTGGAGGCACCGAACGCGAATCGGGGCGTAGAGACGCCCCGGAGACGTCGTTTCACCGCTGGGTTTTGAGGAACGCCTCGGCGCCTTCGAGGATCATGTCGGCGGCTCGGGCTTCGACTGCGACGTCGAAGATCGTCTTTTTGCCCGCGGCGTGGACGGCGTCGCGCACGGTTGCCTCGAACTCCTTGACTTTCGGGTGGTCCTTCTCGCCGGGCAGGCCCATCGATTGTGCGATGTCCTGGGGGCCTGAGGCGTAGAGGTCGATGCCGTCGACGGCCAATATCTCGTCGATGTTGTCGAGCACCTCGACGTCCTCAAGCTGCGCGATGACCAACACCTGGGAGTTGGTGTGCTCCATGTACTCGGTGGTCGAGACGAGACGTCCAAAGTGAGCACCTCGGCCTGACCCGAAGCTCCGCTTGCCTCGGGGGACGTAGCGGCAGGCGTCGGCGAGCTGTTGGGCCCGCTCCCCGGTCGTGATGTGAGGTCCCATGATGCCCAGAATACCCCGGTCCAGGTGGCGCAGGATGGTGGCCGACTTGATGTCGGGGACGCGCGCGATGGGCGTGAGGCCGGCCATGTCGGCGACGCGGCAGAGGTCGTCGATGGTCTCCGAGGTGAAGGGGCCGTGCTCGTTGTCGAAGTGAACGAAATCGAATCCGGCGATGCCGATCAGCTCCACGACCGCCGTCGATGGGAAGTTGATGAAGCAGCCGTAGGCCGTCTCGCCCGCGTTCATCTTGGTCACGATGTTGTTCGTCCGCATGCTGCCTCCTGAGTAGACCGATACCCGCAAACACCGGGGCGGTATTGTATTCGACGTAGCCGGGTGCAACAAGCAGTCACTTCGCCGGACAGGCGGCACGCGCCGAGCGCCGTGCCGAAGGCCTTGTTGGTGGAAAGCTCCCCTGAGAAACAAAAAACCCGTTCGGTGGGGCTCAGAGCATGCCGTTCGAAAGCAGCGCTTCTAGTATACTATGGCGATAAGGGCGAATTTAATACAGATATCGGCGCTGTAGGCCTCTATAATTACTGGTACAGCCATGCAAGGCCATCTAATTCTATGATACAGCCATTGAAATGTCTATATTGTACGAAACCATAGTCCGCGATACTGTTTTGGCTGTTACGCCTCGCTCGGTGGCGCTGCTGCCGAGAGCAAACCTGTCCAGTTATCGTCTCGCCAACATGGTGGAATTCGCAGCAAACGCTGATGAGCGTTACCTTTCAAGAGATTGATTACAATGCAACGCTAATGGGACTGTTAACCTTGCACCCACGTATAGTCATAGCACTGGGGCTAACCTCAGGCCGCAGACGAGCCGCTAAGCCCTAGCCCCTCCCCCTTGCCTATACTGTTCCCAGAGGCAGGTTCATGCGAGGTGGTGGCTAGAACCTCAAGACTAAGAGTCCCATGGGGGATTAGGTACAACTGGGGGATATATTTTTATCCTGTCTATGTCGAAAATCGCGGAAGAGCGGAAGAAGCGAAGGGGTTGATATGAAATGCAGATCACTCTGCCTGGCGAGATGTAGTCCTAGTGCCGGAGTCGGTGCGGGTCACCCTCAGGGAGCTCAGCCTGGAAGATAG
>CAUZJF010000044.1:0-11154 GCA_963579975.1 Dehalococcoidia bacterium | reverse complement strand
CACGGGGCATGGACGATTCCGAACGCAGTGAGGAATCTAAGAAACCTTGTCGGCAAGAGGCTGACTTTTACCGAAACACCGGCCTCAGATTCTTCATTCGCTGCGCTCATTCAGAATGACAGACAAGTCCGTATCCTCGGTCGAGCGGACCGAGGAATTCGCACATCCGGTTGGCTACGCTTTGAGGATTGAACGCCGGTGTGTCGAACGCGCAAAAGCGTTGTAGTATAATTCGCGAACCGAACGGCCCCCGAAGGAGATCACAATGGCGGACAACGACCTGGCCCTGTATGCACACCTGATGCGCCGCGCCGGTTTCTCGGCCAGGCGGGTCGAGCTTGAAGAGCTGGTCAAGAAGCCCTACGAAGAGGTCGTCGAAGACCTGATCCACCCGGAGCGGTTCGACGACGTTGAACTCGACCTTCTCGAACGCT
Organism: Dehalococcoidia bacterium; assembly: GCA_963579975.1. Taxonomy (GTDB): domain Bacteria; phylum Chloroflexota; class Dehalococcoidia; order Lucifugimonadales; family CAUZJF01; genus CAUZJF01. The sequence goes on along the minus strand of CAUZJF010000044.1, from coordinate 10,720 downwards.
ACTACGGCACCGGGCAGCAGGGGGAGAACCCCAAATGGTGGTTCCGGATGCTCAACTCTCGACGCCAGCTCGAGGAGAAGATGACGATGTTCTGGCACGGCGTCCTCGCCACGGGGAGCGCGAAATCGGGGCACTCGAAGTCGTCCCACGACCAGATATCTTTGTTCAGATCTATCGCCTTGACCAACGTGCGGACTCTGCTAACCAAGCTGTCCCAAGACCCGGCGATGATTTTCTGGCTCGACAACAACGAGAATCTCAGGGAAGAGCCCAACGAGAACTACGGGCGCGAGCTGCTCGAGCTCTTCTCAATGGGGGTCGGCAACTATACGGAGGAAGACGTGAAGGCGTCGACCTTCGCTTTCACCGGATGGACCCACTCGGTACCCATCCCGGGCGCCGGCAGCATTTACGGCGGATATGGCTCCGACTTTGTTTTCGAAGCCGGGGAGCACAACAACGGCCAGAAGAGCTTTCTTGGGGAGAGCGGCCGGTTCAACGGCGAGGACATCATTGACGTGATCGTCAGGCAGCCGGCAGCCGCGAGGTTCATTGCGCGACACCTGTACACGTTCTTCGTAGCCGACGAGCCTCCGGTGGCGTCTTGGAACGAGTTCCAACCCCGGGACCCCGAAGCCATTGATCAGCTCTCCAAGGCCTACCTGGACACCGGCGGGGACATCCGCTCGATCCTTCGCGTTCTGTTCAATTCCGACTTCTTCAAAGAAGCGCGCTATACGAGGGTCAAGAGTCCGGTAGAGGTAGTGGCTGGAGTGCTCAAACTGGCGGGGACCTACCAGTTCCCCGATCCGGACTTCAGCAAACACGTCGGAGTGACCGGGGCCATGGGCCAGACCCTGATGAACCCGTTGTCGGTCGAGGGGTGGCATACCGGCCCCGAGTGGATCGACGGAGGCACCCTGAACGAACGAGTCAACTACGCCGTGAATGAGCTGCCCGATGCGAGCGTCCCCGGTGTCCGGGACATCGTAGACAGGCTGGCATCCAACGACGGCGCGCTGTCTCCGGCCAAATTCGTCGATCGATGCCTCGATCTGGCAGGCCCCGTGATTGTGGCCCAAGACCGACGTGAAGGGCTGCTGAGTTACGCAGAGTCCGGGGGAGACCTCAAGTTCGGCTCGGACACCGAGCGCATGGATAGCGAAGAGCGTGTCGCTCGGATGCTCCAGCTGATCGTCTCGACAAGAGAGTACCAGTTTAATTAGGAAGGTGTTAGGTTCTAGGGGTTAGGGGCCGGGGGCCCCAGCCTCTAACAACCCAGTACCCTACGGAGGTTGTACCGTGGCAAGACCGTACGCGCTGATGAGGGCGGGCTTCCCCTATCTGAAGACCATAGGCGAGTTCAAACGGATGCACTTTCCGGCGGACATCGTCATAGCCGGCGACGGGCGCCTTCTTACCTTCGGGTACGGCAGCCGCTACTCAAAGGGGAAGTCCGGTCCGATACACGTCACGAACCTGGACGACGAAAACCTGGGCAGCTTCGCGTGGAAGGCCGATTACCTCCCGGTGCAGGACGCGGAGTTCCTCTGGCCCTGCCAGATGATCCTGGACAGCAACGGGAAGCTGTACTGCTCCGACCAGGGATGCGACCGTATCTCGATCTTCAGCATCCACGGAGAGTTTCTCGGCAAGTGGGGAGAGCATGGATCCGGCGACGGCCAGATAGACCGCCCCGCCGGGCTCGCCTTCGACGCGGACGAGAACATCTACGTCGTCGATGGAATGAACCACCGGGTGCAGAAGTTCACGCAGGACGGCAAGTACCTATCTCAATGGGGTTCCTTCGGGACGGGCGCGGGCGAGTTCAACATGCCCTGGGGAATCGCCACCGACGAAGCAGGTGACGTCTACGTGACGGACTGGCGAAACGACCGGATCCAGAAATTCACCGCCGACGGTGAGTTCATTTTCATGTTCGGCGCCTCCGGTAGCGGCGACGGCGAAATGGAGCGTCCAACGGGCGTGGCGGTCGACAAGGACGGCGACATTTACGTCTGCGATTGGGGAAACAACCGCGTCCAGCTCTTCACCGCGGAAGGCCGGTACGTCCAGCAGTTTTTGGGCGACGCGACCTTATCGAAAGATACCCTGGAGCGTATGCTCCAGCGGAGCGGCAGGCAAAAGCGTATGCGAGACGAGGCGAACCTGGAGCAGGAAAAGCGGTTCGCCCGTCCGCGCTCGGTCCGGGTCGACGACGAGGGACACATGTACGTGCCGGACTACGAGCACTATCGGGTACAGATATACAAGAAGGAAGCGTACCCGATGGACGAGTCGCAGATCATCCCGCCGTTCAAGGTGCCGACGCTGAACGCCAACTAGACACCGTCTAGGGTTCCAAAATCGCTCTGATGATGCTGTGACCTTCGGCGCGGACCACTTCGCTGGCGCTACCAGCGGTACTGTTGATGGCGGCACTCAGACCGTCGACCCTCGAGGTCTCCACGACCAATAGCATCGCTCCTTCGCGTGTCAGCAGCTGAAAGGCGTCGCCAAGCATCGTTTTCAGGCTTCCAAAGCTGACATGCAATGGGGGATTGGAGACGATCAACTCAAACTTCTCCCGAACGCCTCGCCCGCCGTCGGCGAGCGCAACCAAGGCCTGGTTTCGTAAGCCCAGTCGACTCACGTTCTTTCTGCTGACATAGACGGCACGAGCATCGGCGTCGGTCATGAACACCTTCGTATTTCGGAGCCAAGACGCGAGCGATAGTCCGACGACGCCGTAACCACAACCAAGATCCATCAAGCACGTCTCGCGGGGTCCGTCGCCGATCGTCTCCAGGACGTACTCGATCAGCATCCTGGACCCAGGATCGACTTTCGCAGACGAAAAGAGCGACGGAACCGTCACAAAGCTGAGCGCCGACCGTCCAGGAATAGAGAGCTCGACAGACTTGTACGGATCAACCCGCCTCGTCGCCTCAGGAATGCCTACTTTCAACACTCTGATACCACCGGACCCTCTCGCCACCAGCTCGGCCTGACCAAGTTCGCGGGCCATCCGTTGTACCAACCTTCGAGCCCCAGTCCTTTTATGAGTAAGAACAAAGGCCTTCTTCGCCTTACCGTTTTGAATCAACCTCGACGTTTCGAACAAAGCGGTTGAGTCAGCCATGAATGCGTCATGAACCAACACACCAAGATCATAGTCCCGAGACCGAACGAATGGCTCTGACGCTACCTCCACGCGCTCCTTCAGATGGTTGCTCTCAAGCATCTCGCGGATGCCCGGATTCTCAGTCACCAGCCAATTCGAATGTAGGAACGACTTTGAGGGCTCGGCTGTTGCCAGCCGAACGGTTAGCCCGGCAGCCTCTTTTCCCCGGACGAGAACCTTGCTCGCAGTGAGAAAATCCGGGTCGCCGAAAAGCGCTTTCCTCAGGCTTTTGAGCGCTCTGTCGCCCCTGATCGTTCTATTTTCTGTTCTCATCGCTTTTTGTCTCATTGGGCGACCAATGGGTGGGCTCCAAGTCGATGTTTTCCTGGAGTAGCCCGCTGCCGAAGGACCAGAGGGGGCTCGGTACTCGATGGCCGTCGTGGTTCTCCGACCTCCCCAGATTCTTCGCGGGGCTCAGAATGACAGAGTGTGTGGGCTCGTTTTCCGTTGCCGCAATGATCAGCCCGAATCAGCCATGGTGAGCACGAGCTTGCCGAAGAAATTCCGGCTTTCCATCAGCTCGTGAGCCCTGGCCGCATCTTTCAGCGGGAATGTCTGGTGGACGACCGCACGAATTACGCCCTTGCCGGCCGTCTCGACGATCTGCCTCAGGTCTTCCTGGCGTCCCATGAAGACCCCGAACACGGTCTGGTTCTTCAGGAAAAGCGACCCCATCTGGAGCTCGGCTTTGTAGCCGCTGGTCACCCCGCAGATGCCGTAGCGTCCTCCGGGGGCCAGAGAGACGAAGGCCGCAGGCCAGAAGTCCGAGCCCACGTGGTCCACAACCACGTCGACGCCCCGACCGTCGGTCAGATCCTTGACCCGTCCTTCGATGTCCTCGTTGGAGTAGTTGATCACCTCGTCAGCGCCCAGGTTGGAGGCCAACTGCGCCTTATCGTCCGTGCTGGTGGTCGCTATCACCTTGGCGCCCACGACGTTTTTGGCCACCTGGGTTGCGGCAGTCCCTACCCCGCTGGAGGCGGACAGCACCAGGACAGTCTCCCACGACTTGAGATTCGCCCGACGCAGCAGCATGTTCCAGCACGGCACGAACGCTGTCGGCAGGCACGAGGCCTGTTCGTATGACAGGATGTCGGGTATCGGAACGGCGTTCACCGCGGGCGCCCGTACGTACTCGGCGTAGCCTCCCGCGGTCGTCTGGCCCATCCGGCCCGGGCTCAGGCAGAGCTCCGCCTCGCCGGCGATGCAGTGGCGGCACTGGCCGCACGTCAGCCGTGGATTGACGACAACCCGGTCTCCGCGTCTGAGCCTGGTGACCTCGGAGCCTACCTCCACAATCTCCCCCGCAACGTCTCCTCCTAAGATGTGGGGCTGGGTCGGGTCGAGGCGCGTCCCCCGAACGCCCAACCGCGTGAACACGTCGAGCCTGTTCAGAGAACAGGCCCCAACACGGACCTTGACGTCGTTCGGGCCGATCTCCGGCTCCGGAAGGTCCCCATACGTGAGGACGTCCAGGCCGCCGTGCTCGGTGATGTAGACTGCTTTCATTCGATCATCCTGCGGAGAGATCCGTCAGCGAAGTGCGCGGGACTCAGGCTATAGGTGGGCAAAGTCAGTGTCAACGACTAGAAAGCCACACTCGCCGTCACCGGCGAACCGTCAGCCTGAGGCACTCGAAGTGGGGTCATCCAGGAAACGGGCTAGCTCCTCGTAGTAGCCGTCGCCACCTGCAACGTAGGTGTCGTTGTGCCCCGCGCCCTCGAGCGCGTACAAACGCTTGGGCTCATTGGCCGCTTCGTATAGCTTGCGCCCCATGGAGAACGGCACGATTTCGTCTCGGTCGCCGTGCATGACCAAGACAGGGACGTGAATATCCCAGAGCTTCGCACGACAGTCGAACCTGGTCTGGACCAGCCGCCCGAAGACGCCGATCACAGAATAGTGTACAGAAGCCATTTCCTGTACCGAGGTGAACCCCGACTCCAATATCAGAGCGTTGGGCGGGCTCCGCACCGCCATCTCGGCCGCGACAGCGCAGCCCAGGGAGCGCCCGAAGTAGATTCCCTCGCCGGCGCCGGCATCCTCGCGCGAGCCTACGTAGGCCAGGGCGGCCTCAGCGTCCAAGTACGTTCCCTTCTCCGAAGGGCTCCCATCACTGAGTTCGTAGCCTCGATAGTCGAAGATGAAGATGCTCACTCCGAGCCGGTTGTGCAGCTCGGCGATGTTGTCTACGCGATGGCCGATGTTGCCCACGTTCCCGTGGAACCAGACGATGGTCTTGTCCGTCGTGCCCGGTACGAACCAACCATGGAGCCGAACGCCGTCTGAAGCTTCAAAGAACACGTCCTTGAACTCAAGGCCGCGGTCTGCCAGTGTCCCGTCGAGATCACGCTGCGGGAAGAAGATGAGGTAGCGGTCTACCAGCGTGGTGAAGCGCACTAGCACTCCGAGAACTACGAAGATTAGAGCAACGGCACCGGCCGCCCGGAGAAGAGATGCGACAGTCCGGGGAATGACGAGCCTAGCGGCCATTTCTCTGCCGTACTCCCCAGTCGTCAGGTTCCGCGAGCGCCAGACCCGCTACTCGAGCATCGACCGGTAGACCTGTTGTCCCTGGCGGAAAAGGTCGACCACCTCCCGGCGCTGGGCATCCGTATAAAACTTGCCTTTCGTTCGAACCCAGTCGAGAGAGCGCTCAATATGCTCGTCGAACCACCGAGCCGCGGACTGCCGCTCGGAGCTGTCCACGCCCGCCTTTACGTACACTGGGCTGGTGTGGGCGTAGACAGGCTGGCTGTAGCTGTCCCGGGCGCTGCTGGAGACCCTTGCGGCCACCCATCCGTCCGAAGGCGCTTCGATCTCGGTCTCGAGGTGTCCCTCTTTCGAGCCGGTCGGGAAGGACTCGCCAGCGACGACGTTCCCGTTGAACACGACTTCGACGCGCGAGACCTTGTAGTGGGAGGTCCAGTTAACCAACGTCAACAGCCGCTCGCCTGGCCGCGCCTCGACCTCACTGCCCGGCGCCTCGCCCTGCACGGAGAGCGAAAGGGCGGGACCATTGGTAATGAAGGTCCGCCCATTCTTGAGCGCCTGGACCCACGACTCATACTCGAAGTCCGCGCCGGTGTGGGCGTAGACGCGATTACCGGAGCAGATGAACCAGTCGGACCCGGTCGAAGCGGGCAGTTTGATTCCGGCGTTCAGCATCTTGTAGTAGATATCGTACTCGCTGTCTTTCCACGTCGGGTCGAAAAGGTTGTAGGCATCCAGCTTACCCAACGCGGCCGCGACGGGCGCCTCCATCCCCTTGCCGTTGTGGCACCAGATGACGATGCCTCCCTCGCGGTGGGCATCGTCGCAGGCGTAGCTGAGCGGCGGGTAGTCGGGATCGAAGGCATCGACCAGCAATCCCCGGCTGACAGGCTCGACGACGTTTCGGATGTTCAGCAGCATGATGTGCCCGTATCCGACGTCGTGGGACCCCCTGGCGTTGTGGCGGTTCTCCTCACCGCACTGTACGTAGTAGTCGGTCGACGAGAACTCCGTCAGTGCGCCCGGCGTGTATTTGTTGGACGCGTACTCCAGGTCAAACCGCTTGAGGATGCTGATAGCGGTCATCCTCAGATCTTCGACACGTGGGTCGAGCTGGAGGCGCTCGTCGGGGCGGCTCTCCTTCTCGTCGTAGTGGATGTGCGTGTTGCCCGGATGCCAACCGTCGTCGCCCAGCCGCGACCAGCGCTCGAGTTCGACGTCCACAGCGACGGCGCCGGAGGAGGGCACCTCGAGGTCTAGCTGTGCGGGGACGTACTCGGTGCCCCGCTCGACGGTGACCCGGGCCCACCCCTTGCCAACGTTAACCTCGAACTCACCGTCGGAGTAGAAAAAGGGCGTGCCGGAGCCGACCTTGAGGATGGGGGCGCGCGGCGTGGCGTAGTTGCCACCGGCGCTGAGCACGTTGACCTTCGCCTCGATTCGCCTGCCCGTATCTTTATCGACTATAGCGCCGGTCAGCTTTGCCATCGGGCCTCCTCGACTGTCGGGGGCGCCGCCACTATTCGAGGACTGCCCAGGCGGCGACGCGCCGCCTGGGCAGTCCTCGAACGACGTTGACCATCGCGACAAGAATCCACCTGAAAGACCACCATCTGTCGGGGTCCTTGATCAGCTCCCTGACCTCCGAGGCGTGTGGAGGAGGGACCTGCTCGATTTCGAGCTTGACGCTCATGGCTCTCGGTCCAGCCCGCAGCTTCTCATCCTTCAGAAACAGGACGCTGCTGTGGACGAAGGTCTCCTTGTGCTCTCTGGTGACCTGCTTCACGACGGTGTCTGTTCCTGTCTGCCTGGGTGGGGCAACGCCCTCTCCCCCCGTCAGGTCGTGGGTGATAATGGGGACCTCCATCGTAAGAGTGGAACTCTCCCAATAACGCTGCTGGCACTCGAGGCCTACCCGGACCTCCCTGACGGCGACGTCCCCGCTCGGGTCCAGGTCGACTATCAAGTCGATAGTATCACCCAAATGGTAAGGCCAATCCTCGAACTCGAAAGCCAGCTGCAGAGGGCGAAGTTTGTAGACCACTGGTTCCTCAACCGTGCGGCCGGGAACTAAGCTGCGCCGATTCCCTCAGCCGCAAGCAAGGCGTGCAGCGCCTCGAGGGTCTGACTGTTCTCCTGCAGGGTGAAGCCGTCCACCTTGTTCACCGGCTTTGTCGTTATCCCGTCGACGGCCCCAAGGGCGACATTGCGCTTGACAAGCTCCTGCTCCGCTTCAATCGACGGCAGGAGGTTCTTGCGGGCCAGCTTCGACATCGACGCGACCAGCCCGTATCCACCCCAATTGGAGACGCTGCTGATAACCAGGTTCGTACACGTGGTGATGCACGGGTCGTTGGCCAGCGACGGCACGGTGGCGATCACCGATGCAAGATTGCCCATGCCTATCTCGTTACCGCCGTCGCCGATGCCCACGGTGTTCGGATGGTCGGACAACAGGTAGTCGATCTTGGCGTTGAACTCCGAGATGTTCTTGCCCTTCCAGTTCAGGTAGACACCGGCTTCGGTGAGACCGCAACGCTCGATGGAGATGATCACCGACGGGTCGAGCTCGGAACGGAGCTCTTCGGCGAACTTCTTGCTGGCGGCGTCGTCCGTGATTGGGAAGTCGACCACCCGTGCCCTGTCGCCCACGATGGCGGTCATCAAGGGCTCAGTCAGACGATCGGTCACGTACACAACCTCGTAGCCGAGGGACTGCAGCGCGTCGCCGATCACAATGGCTCCGGGCGGGCCGTCTGTCTCGGTAGCGCCGGCGGCCAGGATGTAGAATCCGGTAATCACGATGGCCGTTCCCGAATGGTCCAACACTAGGCCAGCCGCCTGGTCGCAGAAGTCGGGCGGAAGGTGTGGTCGTAGGGCCGATATTCCGCGGCCGTCACGGTCGAGGATTATGTCTTCAACTGTCATGTCGTTCCCCTTAACTTCGGCAGGCTCAGTGCGGACTACTTCGATAAGCTCGGTGCAGGTGTCAATCCTACCACGTAGGGGGTGCGGTCTCCGCGCTGGTCGCGGCCGACGGGCGCATGTAATGCGCCCCTACGAAGCCAGGGGGCCCTCACTTCGGCAAGCTCAGTGCAGGCTCGTACCTCATCCCCCATCGGGGGATGAGGTACGAGTCAGAGGACGGCCACGTCCTCGTCGCGAAGGTCTGTGATGAACATGTGCCCCGGCGAGTGCGTGATCATCAGCGGCGGCTTCGACTGCATGGCTACCGCCTGAGGCGTAACTCCACAAGCCCAGAATACGGGCACGTCGCCGTCGTTGAACTCGGTCGGATCGCCGAGGTCGGGCACGGTAGGGTCGGAAACGCCGATCACCTCGGGGTTGCCTATCTGAACGGGAGCTCCGTGGACGGCCGGGAAGCGAGAGGTGACCTGGACTGCCTTGACGACCTTGTCTTCGGGTATGGCTCGCATTGAGACCACCATCGGTCCGGCGAAGACCCCGGCAGGCGTCGTCTCGATCGACGTGATGAACATGGAGACGTTGGTGCCCTTCTCGAAGTGGGGAAGGGAGATTCCGGCCCGAATCAACGCCGATTCGAAGGAGTAGCTGCAACCGATCAGGAAGGAGACCATGTCGTCCCGCCAGTATTCCGAGATGTCCTCGGGCTCGGCGACCATCTCGCCGTATTCGTAGACTCGGTATCTCGGCAGGTCGGTCCTGATGTCGGCGCCGGGGGCCGTTTGGAGCGGCTCCGCGGAACCCGTCTCCACGACCTCGATCAGCGGACAAGGCTTGGGGTTGCGCTGGCAGAAGAGCAGGAAGTCGAAGGCGAGGTTTTTCGGTAGCACGACGAGGTTGGCCTGCACGTAGCCGGGCGCCATGCCGCTGGTGTAGCCCGGGATCTCGCGGCCGCGTATCCGCTCCCTGATCTCTTTTGGCGTCGTTGGTATCGCTGTGACTTGCATGTCTTGTCCTCCGCCTCCTAGCCCGTTCTCAATAACCTATTGGGAGCCGAGATGGCCGTCAAGTGAGTTGAGGCGGGAACGGGATTCCGCTCGAACGCTTTCTGGGATATTCCATTTCGTTCCAAAGTGTTTCTCTCAGCTACGCGAGTGAGCAGTGAGTGGAACACCCTGGACACCCAGATCTCCCCCCAAGCGGGCAAACACGGGAGCTACGTGTTCAGATCCCTGTTCTACGGCGTGTCGGTAGATCCCCTTCCCAACCTTCCCCCACGGGGGAAGGGGCAGGACACCTCCCACCCCAATATAGCACATATATACTATATTGCTTGCCCTTTACTTGCCGCTTACAGTGGAGTTGGCCATGTCTTCGATGAAATTGGCTATGCCGGAGTGGTCGAGGTCTCCTTTGCCGTCGTTGATCAGCGAGCCGATCATCTGTTGGATAAGGCTTGTTACCGGGAGTGGGACGCCGATTTCCTTGCCTGTGAGGAGAGCATTCTGGAGGTCCTTCTGGTGTAGACGGATGCGGAAGCCGGGTTTGAAGTCGCCGGCGATCATCATCGGCGCCTTGGCCTCCATCACGGTACTGCCGGCGAGGCCCCCCCTGATGGCGTCGAATACGACCTGCGGGTCCAGGCCCGCCTTCTTGACGAGCACAAGGGCCTCGGCCAGAGCTTCGATGTTGGCCGCCACGATGATCTGGTTCGCGAGCTTGGTGGTATTACCGGCGCCGTAGTCCCCGCACCTGACTATACTGCCGCCCACGACGCCGAGCACGTTCTGGTACTTGTCAAACACGGCCTGCTTGCCGCCGACCATGATGGCGAGGGTGCCGTCGATGGCCTTGGGCTCTCCACCGCTCACTGGAGCGTCCAGGAAATCGACGCCTGCCGCTTCGCACGCCGCCGCGATCTTCTGCGACGACCCAGGTGCGATGGAGCTCATGTCGATGACGGTCGCGCCTCTGGCCGTACCCTCCAGCACGCCACCGGGGCCCATAATCGCGGCCTCCGAATCGGCGGAGTCCGGCACCATGGTGATAATCAAGGGAACGTCGCTCGCGGCCTCGCTAGCCGAGGAGGCCGCTTTTGCGCCATCGGTCACCAGCTCC
>CAUZJF010000043.1:0-11385 GCA_963579975.1 Dehalococcoidia bacterium | reverse complement strand
CTCGCGGCAGCGTCGCTCGCACGGCACACCGGGGCGCGTATCATAGCCCATCGCGGCGATACCGTGGCCGTGGACTCGGGCGAGCGTTACCTGAGCTACCTTGGCGCGCTGTTGCGCATCCGGACCGCGACAGGGTTTCCAAAGGGTGGGCGGATCAGCGGGACCGTCGAGGACCAGGAGGTCCTGCCGCTACGGGGGCGGGATGAGAACGATCCATACCCCCGGCCACACACCTGGAAGCGTCTGCTACCTCCTATAGAACGAAGGCGTTCTGTTTTCCGGCGACATGGTATTCAGCGATGGCGCAACCGTGAGCCGTCCGGCGCCCTACCCAAAGTCGAATGCCGGAGACTCTCGCTCCTCGCTTGCCCAGCTGGCGCAGACAGATTTCGACGTCCTCTGTGGCGGGCACGGCCGGCCTCTCGTCGGAGGGGCATCCGACAGGGTGCGTGACTTGCTGGCGACGAGCCCCGACCCGCCTACCTGGCGCTCGGTGGTCGCCCGGACTCCGAAGCGGCTGCTCCGCAAACTGGGTCTCGTTCGAGGCCGCCCCGAGCTGTAGAGCGCTTCGTTGACAGGTGCAATCAGGCGCACTTACACTCCCGTCATGGACTTCAAATGGCCCCGGCTCGTGTACAAGGAAGAGTGCTTGCGCGAAGGCATGCAGATCGAGGACGCGGGCATCAGTGTGGACGATAAGGTACGGCTCCTCGACGCGCTGAGCGACACAGGTCTCACGCACATCGTCGTCGGGTCTTTCGTGAGCCCGCGTTACACGCCTCAGATGGCTCGCATCGACGAGATCGTCCAGCGATTCACACCCCGACCCGGAGTCACATACACCGCCCTGCTGGTCAACGAGAAGGCGGTCGAACGGGCGAAGCCGTACTCCCCTCCACTCACGATCGAGGCGGCCAGGCCGGTCCTGAGCTACCACCTCTGCGACGTATTCACGCGCCGTAACTTCAACCGCTCCCAGAATACCGAGATCGCGCGGTGGCCGGTGGTCGTGTCCGAAGCGAAAGAGCGCGGCGCCACGGAGGCCGGAATCGGGGTCGCCGCCGCATGGGGCTCCAATTTCGTTGGCGGGTTCACTCTGGCACAACGAATGGAGGTCCTCGAGGCCGGCTACCGGATGTGGGATGAGGCCGGAGTCCCCGTGACCTCCGTCAGTCTCATCGACCCAATGGCTTGGTGCGCGCCCCACCAAGTAGAGGAGCAGATCGTTGCCATCAAGGACCGCTGGCCGGAGATCAGCCGCTTCTACCTGCACCTGCACGACGCCCGGGGAATGGCCCTCCTTTCCGCGTATGCCGCGATGCGCGTGCTCGAGCCCGAAGACACCATCGAACTCGACGGCACTATCGGCGGCATCGGGGGTTGTCCTTACTGCGGAACGGGTCGCGCGACGGGCATGATGCCAACTGAGGATGCGATGCACCTTTTCGCGGACCTCGGCATCGAGACCGGTGTTGACCTCGACAGGTTGATCGACTGCGTCTGGATGCTCGAAGAGATTCTCGGCCGGCCGACCTACGGCCATGTCTCGAAGGCTGGGCCCCGGCCTGACCAACGCGCCGCCTGGTTCGACCCGAACATGCCGTTCGTCGAGACCCTCGAAGAAGCCCGCCATTTCAAGCTCGGGCCAAGCGTGTACGAAGGGCAAATACACCCCTGGCGAGAGCCCATCCGAAGCGACCAGCGGCCGGATACGTTTGCCTGAACGCCACGTTGAGCGAACAGCTCGAGTTCCACGAAGTTACTGCAGAGCGATGGACCGACCTCGAGCGTCTGTTCGAGGCATCGGGCGGTCCCAAGTACTGCTGGTGCATGGTCTGGCGCTCGATGGCAAGAGGCGAACGAAAGGACAGCACCGCCAAGAAGACCGCTTTACTCAGTCGGGTACAGAGCGCTGTACCTATCGGCATTCTGGGCTATCGGGGTACGGACCCGGTCGCCTGGTGCTCGATCGCACCACGGGAAGCCTACAGAGACTTCGTCGGAAAAAGCGTCCCGGCAGATAAACAGGACAACGTGTGGTCTCTCGTCTGCTTGTTCGTGCCGCGAAAGCTACGCGGCCGGGGCCTCACAAAACGGATCATCGCGGCTGCTATCGACCACGCCAGGGCCAAGGGAGCCGGGGTTGTCGAGGCCTATCCGGTCGATCCCGAGTCGCCCAGCTACCGGTTCATGGGCTTGGTCCCCTCCTTATATCAACGATGACGACTACCCCAAAAATACCTAGTCCTTACGCGTATTCTTGCCTAGTCAATCGCGGTTAAATGACCTAGCATATAGGTCATTTAGAATTAGACTATGGCGCCACCATTCGCGTTGTGGCAAGATATATGGCGGTCGTAGGTGTCCAGGCACTTTACCTGGTTAACCACGGACTCAACGAGGCGATTGGGGCTGGTCTGCCACCGTTCTGGCCGTCAACACAAGTACACGTAGACGAACGTAAGAAGGAGTTAAGATGCCCAAGTTCGAGGTACTATCCAAGTCGAAAGCCGAGCTGAAGACGGCAACGGGAAAACGCGCGGAACTCACCAAGGAATACCTTGGCTATATCCAGGGTCTCAGGAAGGACCAGGCCGGCAAGCTCACGGCGACGGGCGACGGTGAGAGTATAGCCTCGGTGCGAAGGCGCTTGGGGTCCGCGGCCCGGGCCGCCGGCAAGGATCTGGTGATCAAGCGCACCGGCAACGACCTATATTTCTGGCTTGCGAACCGCGTGCCAAACGGCCGCCGCCGCGGCAGGCCCCGCAAGACCGAGACATCTGCGTAGACGAAGCTATCCCCGAACGAGGTCGCTATTCCACGGCCAGGTGTGCGTAGCGAGCGTGAGTGACGCACGCCTGGGGACACCACCAGCTACACATAATCTCGCCGTTCGGTAGCCTGACAGCGTTGGGCTTGCCGAACGCGATATTGTCGTGGCTCGCAGGGTACGTCGGCTGTCGGTCCACTCCAAGGTACTCCTGTCCGACCGCGTCCCAGACCATCACCTGGTTGCCAAGGTCCCAGGTCCTCCCTTCGTCCTCGGAGAGCACGACCACTATTCCCGGACTCATTCCCTCGCGCCGGGTGTAGACGGCTGCGAACACGCCATCCCCCAGGTCCGCCAACCAGCTGGTCTGTCCCATGATCCCGGTCGATAGCGGGTAGCTCCACGTCGAGGCGGCCTCGTCGGAGACCGTCAGATGCAGGTCGAAATCCTTGGATGCCCCGATGTCCTGGGCCCACTGGAGCACGGCCACGAGCCCATCCAGCAGCTGCGTATGGCGGCCGTGCGAGAACATTTTCTCGGTGTCGGAAGCGCTGGGGTGCTCGACCGGTCCGGACCAGGTCTTTCCACGATCGTCTGAGAACACAGAGAAGGTCTTGATATGCAGGGGGCGGGCTGTCGTCCCATGCCTTCCAGTGCTCACCGGTCAGAAGCCAGCGCCCATCGTTCAGTTCGATCACGTGTGACGGCGGGGCAGCGGTCCCGTCGTAAGGAAAATCCACAAGCTGAGGTGCCGACCAGGTGTGTCCTCCGTCGTCAGAGCGGAACAGGACGGTCTCGATCGGACGCCAACCTCCTGTTTCCGGATTGTACATCGGTACCTCGGGCTCCACGAAGTCGACCCGAAATGCTACCAGTACCATAGACCCGTCTTTCAACACGGTTCCATGGGGCGCGCTGTAGTTGTATGGAATGTCGTCGTTGTCGGCGTCCCAGACGTGCCCTTCCTGTACCCAGGTCTCGCCCCCGTCGGTGGACCTGAGCTTGGCGAGCTTCCCATCGACGGAGTAGAAGGCCGACCCCAGCCGGTAAAAGCAGATGATCTCCGTGTCCGACAGGGGCACGATATTCGGCAGAAAGGCGCACTCTGCCTTGAACCCGGGGTTGGGGTTTTTGTAGAGGACTCCCTCCGATATGACTCTCAGTCGCTTCATGGTCATGCCTCCTGATACCGAGGGGTTTTACGAGGTGACGACTCAGAGTTCAGCGACCATCAAGGGTCAAAATGTCTGAACTCGTCGTAGTACGTATCGTCCGTTGACTTCACGCCACCCACCCACACCACATGGTGGGTGGTCTCGATCTCGCCTGACGATGACGTGTTCCGTTCGGCGAAGAACCTCAAACGAACGTCGTCGGGAGAGAGGAAAGGAGCGCCCACCCATGCCCAGATGGAGCACTGGAACTGCAGCCACTCGTAGATATCAGTATAGTAGCGCTTCTCTACAATGTCAGCGCCGAGGCGGATCCCAATTCCGTTTCGCTCCATGGCTACCCGGACCTGCTCTGATGTCCCTATCAACTAGCCGTGACGCGGACCGGCGCCGAACAGCTCGCGTACCTCCTGATGATGGAGATTGCCGATCATTTCGCAGAACAAAAGCCCGTCCGGTTTGAGAACTCTCAGAGCGGCCTGGATTCCGAAGCTGTTATAGCCGACGGGCCCGTGTTCAGAAAAGACGAAATCGAACAACTCCGGCTCCAGTTCTGTGCTGTCCTTGAGGAAATCGAGCAACCGAAACTCGACGTTCGGGGCCTTCTTTCCGCGCAGGGCTTCTTCGGCTAATCTGATGTGCGCCGGGTCGTTGTCGACGCTCAAACCCTCGCCGAACCGATGGCTGTTGTCGACGAGCGTTTTACCATTCCCACACCCAACATCGAGGACGCGCATCTCAGGGCGCAACTGCCCGGCGATCAAGTCCCGGGCAGTTGGATTGAGCCGGTCATCGCGGCGGTCCTCCGCCGACTGTGAGCCGTAGAAGGAGTGCTCGGCTTCGAGAATGGTCTTGAAGCGATTCTGGTCAAGCTTCATGCGGGGGCTCCGTGGCGTCAAGCCTACTCATCGTCATTTGCGATGAACCCTCACCTAAATCCTCTCCCAGAGGAGGTTTTGCACAAAAACTGTCTTGCCGTTTGCATTTGTCCTTCGACAAGCTCAAGGCGAGCGGTGAATTGTATCTGCGTTCGTGGTTCGACGGGCTCACCACGAACGCGCATCGCGACTTCTGGTGCAAAGCCCCCACAGCGAGAGGAGGTAAGGTGCTCTGCCCAAATTCGGCGCATTGTCTCCAATTGCCGCCCTGACCGCCAGTACCCCGCAGTCAAACGTGACAGGACGAATTACGCATATTGTGAAAAATTTATCGAAGTGTGCTGGCATCCCTGTCTCGATAAAATGGCGATGGAGAGAAAAAGTCGCCGCGATGCTCTACAAGCGTCGCTTTTCGCCTCGACATTGGGAATAGTGCCGAATTTCACAAACATCCACATTGCATGGCCGGTGTATGCCTGCTATATTGAATGGAGTCTGGAGGGATCGCATAGTGGTCTAGTGCGGGCGCCTGCTAAGCGCTTAGGGGGAGAAATCCCTCTCATGGGTTCGAATCCCATTCCCTCCGCGCCACCTGTCAAGAATCCGACACTGTCTTCTCTACCAATCTCAAGCCACTGAGGAACCCGTATACCTATGCGCGAGCTGCGTAGCTATAACATCTGGACGATCGGGTGCCAGATGAACGTAGCCGACTCCGAGCGACTCGAAAGTGCTATGAGCCAGATGGGGCTCACGCCAGCCGAGTCGGCGCAGGAGGCCGACGTCGTCGTGCTCAATAGCTGCGTCGTGCGGCAAAACGCGGAAGATAAGGTCGCGGGCATGCTCGGCACCTTGAAGCCCCTAAAAAGCGAAGACCCCGACAAGATCGTCGCCCTCATGGGGTGCATGGTGGGGCCGAATACGATGTCCCTGGAGCGCCGGTTCCCGCAGGTCGATGTCTTCATGCGCCCTCAGCAGTACCAGCCGATCATCGACCTGCTCGGCGCCCGCATGGGAATCGACCCGGAGGGGTGCATCGGCCCTCTGACGGCGCGTCCGGACGTCACGGCTTACATTCCGATCATCCACGGGTGCGACAAGTTCTGCTCGTTCTGCATCATCCCATACCGGCGTGGCCGGGAGGTAAGCAGGACGATCCCCGACATCGCTCGGGAGACCCAGCTTCTCGCGGAGCGGGGAGTCAAGGAGGTCACGCTCCTGGGACAGAACGTGGACTCCTACGGACACGACCTGGGGAACGACGTCGACCTTGCCGCTCTCCTCGAAGCCGTGCACGAAGCCGACGGAATCGAGCGTATCCGTTTCCTGACTTCGCACCCAAATGACATGAGCGACCGAATCATCGACGCGGTGGCGGGGCTGGAAAAGGTGTGCGAGCACGTCAACCTGCCGTTCCAGGCCGGCGACGACGAAGTCCTGTCCAGGATGCGCAGGGGCTACACGAACGAGGAGTACTCCGCGTTGGTGGACAAGATTCGGAGCCGGATACCCAACGTCTCAATGAGCACCGATCTGATCGTAGGGTTCTGCGGAGAAACCGACGATCAATTCGAGCGGACGCTCGACATGCTCCGCGACGTGCGCTTCGACAAGGTCCACTCCGCCGCGTATTCGACTCGCGCCAACACGATAGCGGCACGGCAGTTCGAGGACAACGTACCCACTCAGGAAAAGCGCGCCAGGCTGAAGGCAGTCGACGATCTGCAGGCAGACATCCAAACCGAGATCAACAGCAAGCTCAAGGGAGAGGTGCTCGACGTCCTTCTCGAGGGTGAGAAGCGCGGGAAAGCCGAGGGCCGCAATCGGAACGATAAACTCGTCTACATGGAGAACGGCCTCGACCGCGTCGGAGAGGTCGTCGCCGTCAGGGTCGACAAGACCAGTCCGTGGTCCTTGCAGGGAACGGTGGTTTCAGCGCAATAACCGGCCGGAGGAGCCGCTATGGCAACCTTACTGAGAGAACTGAGACGGCCGTCCGTACCGATTACCGAGATCGAGCAGTCGGCTTTCTGCAGAACTGACGAATCGTTGGATGCCAAGACTCTCGAGCAAGAGTTCGAGGCCGGGGTCCGGTGGCAGAAGATCCCGATCTCGTACCTGAAAGCGACGCCCGAAGAGCTGGATGTGCGGATCGGAGAAGCCAGGGCCGCGCTGGGCAAACAGCTCGTCATCCTGGGCCACCACTATCAGCGGAACGAGATCATCAAGTATGCTGATCTCAGAGGCGATTCGCTCAAGCTCTCACAGTACGCCGCTTCGCAAGACTCCGATTTCATCGTGTTCTGCGGGGTCCATTTCATGGCCGAGACGGCGGACGTTCTCAGCTCGCCCGACCAGAAGGTGATGCTCCCGAATCTGGCCGCCGGCTGCTCGATGGCCGACATGGCCGATATCGATGACGTACTCGACTGCTGGGACGACCTCAAAGGCCTGTTCGGCGACGGCGGGGTCGTGCCGATTACCTACATGAACTCGACTGCGGCCATCAAGGCGCTGTGCGGCAGGAACAACGGCATCGTCTGCACGTCGAGCAACGCCGCCGCTACGTTCGAGTGGGCTTTCTCGCAGAGTGAGCGCATCCTGTTCCTTCCCGACCAACACCTGGGCCGGAATACGGCTGTAAAGCTAGGGGTCGGGGTCGACGAGATGCTCGTTTGGAACCCCTTCAAGCCTCTCGGCGGACATACGGAGGACGAGCTGCGACGGGCGAAGGTGATTCTCTGGCAGGGCCACTGCTCGGTCCACACCCGGTTCAGTGTCGCCCAGATCGAGGAGGCCCGCAAGAAGCACCCGGACGTTAACGTCGTGGTGCACCCGGAGTGCTTCATGGAGGTCGTTCAGGCCGCCGACTTCAACGGCTCCACCGAGTACATAATCAAGGTCATCGAGGAGTCACCCTCCGGAAGCGTCTGGGCGGTAGGCACCGAGATCAGCCTAGTCAACCGCATCGCGCAAGAGAATCCGGACAAGACGGTGTTCTGCCTCGACTCGGTCGTATGTCCGTGCTCGACCATGTATCGCATCCATCCCGCATACCTCTGCTGGGTGCTCGACGGCATGAACGCGGGCGTGGTCGTGAACCAGATCAAGGTCGACGACGCGACCCGATTCGAGGCCCGCGTCGCCCTCGACCGGATGCTCTCGGTCGTCTAGCGTTCCGCGCGGTTGTGACACTACCCAGAGTATCGAGACAGCCGCTTTGCGTGGCGGAGCACTAAACTCGAAAAACTCTGTGGTCTCCGTGCTCTCTGTAGCGAAACGTTCGGGGGAGTGATGGTCAGGTCCTGGAAATCACTCGAAGCCGAGTACCGGCGAGTCACGCCGAAGTCACGGGCCCAATGGGAACGGAGCAAGCAGCTCATGCCCGCGGGCGTGATCAAGGGCGAGTACTGGCTCCCGCCCTACCCCTTTTACGTCGACCGGTCCGAAGGCTGCTACCTGTGGGACCTGGACGGGCGCCAGATCGTCGATTTCGCCTGCCATCACACGGCGATGATCCTCGGGCACACGCCGCCAACGGTGCTGGAGGCGGTCAGGAGAGAGGCCGAGCGGGGGCTCGCGCTGAGCGCTCCTACGGCGATCGAGGCCGAGATCGCGGACGAGGTAGTGAACAGGGTCCCGTCCGTCGAGAAGGTGCGCTTCTGCAACTCGGGCTCGGAGGCCACGCAGCATACGGCGAGATTGCTCCGCGCCTATACAGGGAAGCCTAAGATCGCCAAGTTCGAGGGCGCATTCCAGGGCAGCAACGACGCCCTGGAGATCTCGTACAACCCGCCGCTCGACAGGGCGGGTCCCGCCGACGCCCCGACGGCTGTCCCGACTCAGGACGGCATGCCCCCGGACGCCAAGGGGGACGTGGTGGTGCTCCCGTACGGTAACAGGGAGGCGGTGAAACGGCTCCTGACCGAACACAGCGATGAGCTAGCCGGGGTCTTCTACGATGCCAAGCCCGGCATGTTCGACATCCCAAAGGATTTCCTCCATTTCGTCCGGCGACTCACCCGGAAGCTGGGAATGCTCTTCGTCATGGACGAGGTGATCAGCTTCGCGGTAGGCTACGGAGGGTACCAGCGCAAGTACGACATGGACGCGGACCTTACGGTCTTCGGCAAGATCGTGGGAGGCGGGTTTCCCGTCGGCGCCATCGGGGGCCGCGCTGAGCTGATGGACGTCTTTGACAACTCGAATCCTTCGAACCGGACGTCGATGAGCGGCACGTTCTCGGGCAACAATTTCACGCTCGCCGCCGGCCTGGCCACGATGCGCGCCTTGACCCCTGAGGTCTACGAGCACATTGAGGCCCTCAGAGCTAGAGTCCACACCGGTCTGGTCGATCTGTTCGCGCGGGCGAACATCCCCTTCCAGGCCGTCAGTGAAGGGTCGGTGTTGAGCTTCTACCTGACAGACCGGCCCGTGACCGACTACCGTAGCTCGCTAACCGTGGACATGCCATTGACCGAACGCATACGCCTGGGTCTTCTCCTCAAGGGATACAATCTGCGCGTCGGCCTGGTCCGTACAGCCCTCTCGTCCCCGATGACCGCGGAGGACATCGACGGTCTGCTGAGGGCCTTCGAGACGGTCTTGTCGGACAAGGATTAAGTGCTATCTTGATATTCACATCTGAGATCGAAGCGCTGGTCGACCGGGCCCTCGCGGAGGACCTGTCAGCGGGCGACCCGACCACAGAGGCCCTAGTCCCCTCCGACCTGCGAGGCGAATCGGTCATCGTTGCCGAGGAGCAGGGGGTTCTGGCCGGCGTCGAGATTGCGCGAGCGGTGTTCCTCCGAGTCGACCGGACGGTCGCCTTCGAAGCCTTGATTGAAGACGGGGCGCCTCTCAGCCCAAACGACCCCACGTCAGGTCGTGAGGGGGATATGATTGCGGAAATCGCAGGGCCGGTGGCATCGATACTCACCGCGGAGCGGACGGCCCTGAACTTCCTCCGGCACCTGAGCGGGATCGCAAGCGAAACAGCCAGGTACGTGGAGGCGGTCGCCGGCTTCCCCGTACGAATACTCGACACCCGAAAGACGACCCCGGGACTCCGGTCCGTAGAGAAACACGCCGTCCGCATGGGGGGTGGCCGCAACCACCGTTACAACCTCGGAGACGGAGTGCTGATCAAGGACAACCATATCGACGTTATGCGGCGAGCTGGGGTTGACCTAGGGGACGCCGTGAGGAAGGCCAGGGCCGAGGTCCCACATACGCTTACCATCGAAGTCGAGGTCGAGGACCTCGATCAGGTCCGGGAAGCCCTCGATGCAGGGGCGGACGGTCTCCTGCTGGACAACATGAGCCTTGAAGTCATGAGCCAAGCAGTCGGAATGGCGAGGGGCAAGGCCGTTCTCGAGGCTTCCGGTCGGATCAACCTGGCAAATGTCAGGGACGTCGCAGCAACCGGAGTCGATCTGATCTCGGTAGGCGCGCTGACGCACTCGTCCAGAGCATTGGACATTAGCCTGGACCTCGTGTAGCTACCTGTCCGGATCGTGCGGTTCATGCCTTGCGAGGACGTCTGGTATCGTCCGAGTCCAGCATGATGGTGACCGGTCCGTCGTTGCGGATGGACACCAGCATGTGCGCTTGAAACGTGCCGGTCCCGACCCGAAGTCCGGTTTCCCTGAAAAGCTCGACGGTGCGGTCGAAAAGTTGCTCGGCCTGCTCCGGCAGTGCGGCGTCCGCGAAGCTGGGACGGCGGCCCTTTCGGGTGTTTCCGTAAAGCGTGAATTGACTGACAATCAAAAGCTCGGCCCCGATGTCCAGGGCCGAGCGATTGAATTTGCCGTCGTCGTCGTTGAATATACGAAGGTTTTTAGTCTTGTTAACGATGTAGCGGGCTTCTTCCTCGCTGTCAGTCCCGGAGATGCCTACGAGCACCACCAGCCCAGTTCCGATTCTGCCGATCACGTCGGCTTCGACGGTAACCGAGGCCTCCGAGACCCGCTGTATGAGGGCTCGCAACTCAGCCGCCTTTCTTACTTCTTAGCGGTTGACTCCTTCTTTGACGTCTCTTTGGACTCGGACTTGCCGTTCTTGGAAGATTCGGCTTTAGGCTTTGACTTAGACTCAGACTCAGACTCGTCGGACTTCTCCGAATCGGAGCCCGAGCCCGTGACGCCCCCGCGCTTGCCGTAGTCGTTGACATACCACCCGCTGCCCTTGAAGACAACCGGCACCGAGTGAATAACTCGGCGGGCCTTGTTGTTGCAGACCGGGCATTCCGCCACAGGCTCGGCGGAGAAGCTCTGCTTGAGCTCGAACCGGTGTTGGCATTCCTGGCACTCGTAATCATATCTAGGCAAAAGGGGCCTCCGGCTCCAATCATAGGCTGGCAGCCACGACGAGTGGCTGCCAGCGTCTATCTCAATGTAGCCGCGACGCGATTTGGTGTCAAGTTTGGTCGACGCTGGTGTGATAGGTCAGTGGTTGTGACACCCCTTAACTGTTCAGCGGAAATGTCACCATGGAGACAATCACGTTGAACAGGAAAGAGCCGCAGCGGGTCATGGTCTTGAATCGGATGGAGAGTAGAGAGCTG
>CAUZJF010000042.1:0-11417 GCA_963579975.1 Dehalococcoidia bacterium | reverse complement strand
GTTATCTTCTGAGCGGTGAACGCCCGGAGCTCATGTCCGTCGTACAGGATGTCGGTCGCCGGGCCTTCGAGATGCTCGCCCTTCACGACTGCCGACTTCGCGCCCAACGCGACGATCTCCACGGCGGCCCCGCGGGCGTCGTCGAGGTTCTCAATCTTCCGGCCCGTTAGCGCCTCGGCTTCCGGGACGTTGGGCGTGAAGACCGTCGCAAGGGGCAGTAGCTGCGTTCGCAGGACCTCGACCGCGTCGTCTCGCAACAGCCGGGCGCCGCTCTTTGCGACCATCACCGGGTCGACGACCAGCTTGTCGACGCCGTGCTCCCGGAGCTTTCCAGCGACCGCCTCGATGATCTTGGCGCTCGACAGCATGCCCGTCTTCACGACGTCGGTCCCGATGTCGGCCAGCACGGTATCTATCTGTGACTCGATCACCGACACGGGTATCTCCATCACGTCGGTGACCTCGAGGGTGTTCTGGGCGGTGATGGCAGTCAGCACCGAGGTGCCGTAGACGTGCATAGCCGCGAAGGCCTTCAGGTCGGCCTGAATGCCGGCTCCACCGCCGGAGTCCGAGCCGGCGATGGTCATGGCCCTCGGAACGCGTTGAGTTTCTATTCTTGGTCCCCTATGAGGATGCCGCGTGGCGGCTTATTTATCTGGGTCCGACTTCTTTTTGACCTTCTCGGCCCTGCGTCTTATGATGTCCTGGAGCACTCGAACATCGGCTCCGACAACGCGCATCTTTCGGCGTTTACGGCTCTTGGGCTCCCGTCGATCGCCCTTCGTTTCGCGCTCGTTCATCGCTACATGCTAGTCAAATGCGCGTTCATGAGGCGGTGGCAAGCTCAGCACGCGGAGCTTATCTGCCAGACTTGAAGAAAGCCGCTGATCAACCGGGGCTCTGGAGTTCTCCCACAGGTACCACGATTTACCCGTGTTTCTGTTCGTATAGCCGCGGAAGAACAGAACCGGGCCGATTCTTTCATACGTACCTCCCCCACAAGCCGCCTCTTGGTCCAGCAGCTCCACGGCGAAGTCAAATTCATGATCTTATATCGATTCCTTGTCGCTCTTCAACGCTACGACGTAGGAGCTATCGGCCGGCAGTCGAGAACCTTGCCTCTGCTTGCCAGACACTGCATCTAAGATCTTCTTCGCATCTTTGTTACGGACGTCGTAAAGTACGAGGAACCCGTTCTTGATCGCAGACTTGAGTCGTTTCGTCTCGCCGTAGTCCTCGACGAACTGTCTAACCTCCACGTAAACATCTTTAGTAGGTGTACTCGGGTCCCGAACCAATAAATCGGGCCCGACATTGCCGTTTGGGTTCATTATCGCCTCGCGGCCATTGAAGCCGAACACCCGGGCATACCAACCCTGGGTCCATAGGTCGAAGTATTGCTCGCGATCCCCTAATCGCGGCTTGATCTCACGAAGCCATGCCTCCAGATTTGAAACGCCGAGTTTTCTAAGATCGCTGACGAGCGGAGGCAATGAGGCTATAAGTCTGACCCCATAGCCCAAACCGTTCATTCGGGCGGCAATCTGATCGAGTCTGTCTTGAATTTCCACCATCCCATTACCCTAGTCCTCGATCAGCCGCACCTGCTCTCGCAGTCGGCCGAAGTCGTACCCTGCGGCCACCCGGTCGCGCATCGCCACGGCCGTGAGGACGAGGCTTAGCACCGTTGACACTCCCAGGGCCATCCCGAAGCTGGCCAGAAACTTCCCGGCCCAGAAGATGTCCGGCAGCCACGGTGTGAAGTCGGACTTGGGGAAGAACAGGGCTCCGACGGCAAGTCCCGCGATACTGCTGACAAGAGCGGCGGTCCCGCCGAACCGACTCGAGTACAGGCCCCAGAACGTCGGGAAGACCGCAGCCGAACAGACGAGGTCGGCGATCAAGAAGAGATAGAGCACGCTGTAGCCCTTCGACGCGATGAATATGGCGGGGACCACCAGGACAACGGTAATGGCTTGCGACGAACGAAGCAGCGACACGCCTTTGATGCTCGGTTTGAAGCGGTGCAGATCCGAGGTCACGGCGCTGGCGATTCCGTTAAGCAGCGTGTCCAGGCTGCTCATCACCAGCACGAGAGCGAGCACGAGGACCAGCGCGACGGCCCATTCCGGCAGCACCTCCACGACCAACGAGAACGTAGCCACCGAAGGGTTGTCGGCGACGATGTCCTTTCCCACTGCAATGATGCCGAGCAGGCCGGCCAGAAGAACGATGGGGATGACGGCTACGCTACCGTAGGCAAATCCACGCCTCAACGCGGTTTCGTCGCGGCTCGTGTACACCCGCTGCCAGAAGCCTTGATGGAACATATTGGCCGCGAAAACGGCGATGAGCAGGGTGAATCCGAACTCGATCCCAGGCCCGTGGTCCAGCGACAGAAGCTGTGGCGCTGCCTCCCTGACCGGGTCCAGGGCGTCCCCGATTCCCCCGAGATTCCAAATTGCGGCGACAAACACGATAAGCAGAAGGGGCAGAATCAGGCTGAATTGGATGCTGTCCGTAAATATCGACGCGCGGATTCCACCGTAAGCCGTGTACGCTACCGTCAGCAGTCCCACGATAACCGCCGTCAGCCATAGCGGGGTGCCGGCCAGAAGGTGGACGGCCAACGATATACCCGTGAGCTCTGCCGCCAGGAAGATAAACATGTAGAAGACGATGACGGCCAGGCCGAAGACGTACATGTAGCGCCCGTACCGGTGCCAGATAAACTCGGTCAACGAGTGGCCCTGTGGCATGAGCCGCCGCATACGAGGCCCCACGAAGATGAACGCGACGAGGGGCGCCGCCTGTCCGACAGCGTACCCTATCAGCGCGACCAGCCCCGCCCAGGTGCCGGTCTCTGCC
The DNA here is from genome assembly GCA_963579975.1 of Dehalococcoidia bacterium. Taxonomy (GTDB): domain Bacteria; phylum Chloroflexota; class Dehalococcoidia; order Lucifugimonadales; family CAUZJF01; genus CAUZJF01. The sequence continues at coordinate 8,549 of CAUZJF010000042.1, read as the reverse complement.
GGGCTGAACAGTATCCAGGCCCCGATCACGGACGCCACCAGTGTGGCCGTGGCGAGGGTGCTGCCGGCGCTGCTGCGCGCCACCAGGTAGTCCTCGACGGTCATGGCCCGGCGTCTGACGTGCCAGACGCCGGCCGCGACGAACACCGCGGCGGTGACGAGGGCGATGACCAGTCCCAGGTCCTTATCGAGCATCGTAATCTACCTCACGTCAATCATGTATGGGCACCGTTCCTCGGAAAACACGAACGGCCGCCCATCTGTTCCCGGGGGCGGCCGTCAATCGGCGCGGCTTTCACCACATCCCTACGCTGGCATTACCCAGATCAGGTTTTTACGGGGTCGTCCCAGCTCGTCAAGGACCTCTCAGCCTGGCTTGCCAGGCTCCCCCCGGGCGTATGTTGGTAAAATGGTAGTCTAGCTGAGAGCGCAACGACGTGTCAAACAGTCTGCAGGGGTCTTGCTCACATGATTTCGTGCCGCAGGCCACATGCTATAATCGCCCACGTTTGCTGCGGAGGCGCCCTTGGACCTGCTCGTTGACGGCGCGGCTGCGTTCGGGATTAACCTTGATGCTGCTCAGACTGAACAGTTCGATCTGTACTATCGTGAGCTGGTCGACTGGAACCAAAGAATCAACCTCACCACGATCACCGAACGAGAGCAGGTGGAGACGCGCCACTTCCTCAATTCGCTCGCCGTGCATACCGCACTCCCCGCGGGTACGCTCTCCGGGGGAGCCAGGGTAATCGACATCGGCAGCGGAGGAGGATTCCCGGGGCTGCCCCTGAGAATCGCATTCCCTCAAATACGGCTCACGCTTGCCGAGTCGGCCGGCAAGCGTGCTGCTTTCCTCCGGCACGTCATTGAGGCTATCGGCCTCAGCAGCGTTGAGGTAAGGTCCGGCCGGGCTGAGGACCTGGGTCGCGAGCCTCAGTTGCGAGAAGGATTCGACGTAGTCCTGGCGCGGGCGGTCGCCAAGCTTCCGGTCCTGGCCGAGCTGATGCTCCCGTTCTGCCGTGTGGGTGGGCTGGCGGTCGCCCATAAAGGATCGGATGTCGCAAACGAGGTACAGGACGCGCAACACGCTATCCATGAGACCGGCGGCACACTGGGAGAGGTGCGCCCAGTTGGACTCACAACGAGTCTGGTCGTCATCGAAAAGGTATCCGGGACGCCTGACAGGTTCCCTCGGCGACCCGGTATTCCTGCCAAGCGCCCGCTTTAGCCAGCATGAGTTCAGGATCCAGCGACCCACAAACGATCTCGCTAAGAAGGCGGGTTTTCTCCCTCCGAACGCTGCTGGCCTTCCTCGTAGCCATCACGTTTATCTTCTTCCTCGCGACGCGCTTCGACGTGAAGTGGGGCGAGACCTGGGACCAGGTCCGCGGGATGGACTTCTACTCGTACGGACTGGCGGTGCTCCTGTACTACACCAGCTTCTGGTTTCGGGGACTACGATGGAGAGTCCTCGCCCTTAACGCCGGCATTCTCGAATCGGGCGAGACCACTCTGCCGTCGTATTTCCGTTTCGCTCAACTGATAGTGATCGGGTGGTTCGTCAACTCGGTGACCTGGCTCCGTATGGGAGACGCCTACAGAGCTTACGCGTTCTCCCAAGACTCACGAATGGGCTTCTCGTGGAGCCTCGGCACGGTCTTCGCGGAACGTGTGCTCGACATGGCAACCGTGTTCGTTCTGGTGCTGATAGGCGTGGCCTCGTTCAGCACGACCTCCGATTCGAACGTCTCCAACTATCTCGTAGCTGCGGCTTTCCTGATGTCGGTCGCTCTGGTGGGGCTGCTTCTGGCGATGCGCCGGTTCGGGCCGAAATTTGCGGGGGCCCTTCCCGGCCGGTTCGCGGGCGCATACGTCAGGTTCCAAAAGGGTACCCTCAGTGGATTCAAGAGACTGCCCTTGCTGTTGCTTCTAAGTCTAATCGGTTGGCTGCTCGAAGCCGGACGCCTCTATTTCGTGGTCGTTGCCCTTGACATGTCGCTCAGCCTGCCGCTTCTGCTGCTGGTCGCTCTCGGACACGCCATCCTGAGCACCGTGCCGACTCCGGGCGGGGTAGGCGCTGTCGAGCCCGGAGTCACCGGCCTCCTGATGCTCAGCTTCGCCAGAGAAAGCGCAGTCGCCATCGCTCTCGTCGACCGCTCGATCACCTATCTGAGCGTGATCGTTTTCGGCGCGATAGCGTTCTTCGCCTGGCAAACCGCGCACGCTCGTCGACGGTCGGACCGATCTGAGACCCGAACGGCCGAAACAACGGAAACTGCTTAGCTGCACGGTTTGTACGAACGGGTCGTTCGCTTCCACGGGCCAGTCGCGGTTGATATAATCTGGCCCTGCACCAAAGCCTTTCAATCGCCGCACGCCTGCGCCTGGCCAATGGAGACGCTCGATGGCAACCAAGGTGGAGCCCAATCTGAAACGCCACAGCAACGTCGTCAGTGAGGGGCCGACTCGGGCGCCCGCACGCGCCATGCTGCGCGCGGTCGGTCTGCGCGACGAGGACATGTCCAAGCCGTTCGTGGCCGTTGGCAACCTTGCCAGCGACGTCACGCCTTGCAACGTGCACCTCACTAGGCTGGCCGAGAAGGTCAAGGAGGGGGTGTGGAACGCCGAGTCCGTCCCCTTCATGTTCGGCACGATCACGGTAAGCGACGGCATCTCCATGGGCACCGAGGGCATGAAAGCCTCGCTGGTCAGTCGTGAAGTCATCGCCGATTCGATAGAGACCGTTACCTTCGGCGAGAGCATGGACGGTGTGATCGTCGTGGCGGCGTGTGACAAGAACATGCCCGGTGCGATTATGGCGATGGCCCGCCTGAATTTGCCTTCTCTATTTGTCTACGGGGGAGCGATCCTGCCCGGCAACTACCACGGCGAAGACGTCAACATCCAGGACGTCTTCGAGGCGGTAGGCGCCTTCTCCCAGGGCAAGATGTCTTTGGACGACCTGGTGGGCCTGGAACGCGTCGCGTGTCCGGGAGAGGGGGCCTGTTCGGGGATGTTCACCGCGAACACGATGTCCTCCGCCATCGAAGCCATGGGAATGTCGGCACCGGGCGCCGCTTCGATCCCGGCCATCGACCCCCGAAACGAGGATGTCGCCACAGAAGCAGGCGCCGTGTTGCACAACCTGCTGGAGCGCGACATCAAGGCGCGCGACATCATCACCCGCGAGTCCCTCGAAAACGCGATCACGGTAGTACTCGCCATGGGCGGCTCGACCAACGCCGTCCTGCATTTGCTCGCTATCGCCCATGAGGCCGACGTGCCCCTCGATATCGACGACTTCGACCGCCTCAGCCGGCGCACGCCGTACCTGACGGACCTGCGGCCCGGCGGACGCTTCGTCATGTCCGACGTTGATAGGGTAGGCGGAGTCCCAGTCGTCATGAACGAGCTCCTGGCCGCCGGTCTGCTGCACGGCGACGCATTGACCGTGACCGGCAAAACCCTGGCCGAGAACCTCGCAGAGTCTTCCGGCAAACCTGACAGCCGCGTTATCTATCCTGCCTCATCGCCACGGAGTCCGACGGGAGGATTGGTGATCCTGAAGGGCAACCTTGCCCCGGAAGGGGCCGTCATGAAGGTCGCCGGCACGAAGCACCTCTCACACGAGGGACCGGCACGGGTGTTCGACGGTGAGCGGGCCGCGTTCAACGCCGTGACCCGCGGTGAGATCAAGCCCGGAGACGTGCTGGTGCTGCGCTACGAGGGGCCAAAGGGTGGCCCCGGCATGCAGGAGATGCTGTCGGTGACAGGCGCGATATCCGGCCTGGGCCTTGGCGAGAGCGTACTGCTTATGACGGACGGGCGGTTCTCCGGCGCCACGCGAGGAGCGTCGATCGGTCACGTCACACCGGAGGCGGCGGTCGGAGGCCCCATCGCTCTGGTCGAGGACGGCGACACCATCGTCATGGATGTCGAGCGACGCGAGCTGGGCGTCAAGGTCCCGGATGAAGAGCTAGAGAGCCGACGCCAACAGTGGAAGGCACCTGCACCCAACTACGTCTCCGGGGTCATGGCCAAGTACGCCAAGCTGGTGTCGACGGCTTCACGCGGGGCCGTGACGACGTGATGCCGCTGGCCACGCCTGCTGGAGGATAGCCGGCGCTTGCTAGAAAGTTCTGAGAGGAGCCCAACTTCATGAGCACGAGCGGACCCGCAAGCAAGGACGTGCCCTTCGCGGCCGGTGTTGTCGGAAGCCTGCCCCGGCCGCAGCCGGTCAGGGACATGCTGCCGGAGACGCCGGGCGCGGAGTCTGTCGAGGCGACGCGAACGCCGCAGATGGACGCGGCCGTTCGGTACGCCATCGCCGTGCAGGAGACGGCGGGTCTCGACCTGGTCAGCGACGGCGAGTGGCGCCGCCACGCGTACACCCACATCATCGCCGATATCGCAGATGGGTTCTCGGAGGACACGCGTACGGAACCGCGACGGTGGGGTATAACTGTTACGGAGCCGCTGGAGGTGCGCCGGCCGGGCCTGATCGCCGAGGAAGCGCGCTTCCTGGTGTCGTCGACGGACAAGGCCACCAAGGTCTGCATGCCATCGCCGTATCTGCTCGGCGAGCGTCTCTGGGAGAAGGAGCTGTCGAGCAAAGCGTACCCTACGAGGGACTCGTTCATCGAAGCCCTTGTCCCCATCCTTCGGGACGAGCTGCTGGCGCTACGGGACACCGGTGTCTCTGTCGTGCAGATCGACGAGCCGCACCTGTGCGTTCTGGTGGACCCCAAGGTCCGTGCTTCTTTCGACGACCCGCAGTACGAGATGGACCTGGCGGCCGCCAAGATCAACGAGATCATCGACGGGGTTGATGGCGTTCGACTGGCTCTGCACCTGTGTCGGCGGCATTGGGGCCGGCAGGGATGGGGCGCCGAAGGGGGCTACGAGCCGATCGTCGACACGATGAAGAAGATCAAGGTGGACCAGTACGTCATGGAGTTCAGCATCCCCGTGACGGGGGACGTTGCTATCCTGAAGGAGCTTCCCGACGATGCTCTGATCGGTTTGGGCTGCGTCGAGTGCCGCTTCGAAGACATCGACACGCCCGAGCAGATCGTGGCCAGGGTCGAGGAGGCGATGAAGTACGTCGACAAAGAGCGGATCAGCCTTAACCCCGACTGCGGATTCGCCCCTGGCCTGAAGATCGAGGCCCCGCTGGAGGAGTCCTACGCCAAGCTCCGTAACGAGGCCGAAGCGGCGCGGCGCTTGAGGGAGATGTACGCGTAGGAGCATACAGCGGTATCAGGCGGTGACAGGATCGAAGATCATCTTGATGACCGAGACCAGGTTCGCCGCCTGACGGTCGACCCTCTCGTCTTCTCGACGCACAAGGATTGCAGGAATCCCGACGACCTCAGCCCCCAACACATCTGCGTTGGGATTATCGCCGACCATCCAGATGTGTTGGGGGTAGCGAGGTTGATCCCTGGCGATGGCAAAGGCTCCGGGGTGCGGCTTTTCGTAGCCCGTCAGAGCCGACGTAAGCACCCGCTCTATCAGCTCACCGAGCCCGACTCCACTCACAATCGACTCGAGCTCGGGCACATGATTCGACAACACAACGTTGCGTCATCCGTTGGCAGTTACCGCTTCGAGGGTCCCGCGCGTGTCCTCGAACACTCGGAAGCTCGAAGGATCGATGAATCTAAACCTGGCCGCCTGGGCCAGTTCGGTGGAATTTTCGTTGTCGAAACCCAGCCGCTTCATACATGTGGTTAGCAGTCGAGCGACGTGTGCCCACCATGCTTCAGGCGTGGAAAGGTGTGGATGAGGCGCGTGGGGCTGGTGCCAGGGGAAATCGTCTCTAATTTGCTGTTCAACGTCTTCTTCATCGATACCGTGGCCCACGGCAAATTGGTCGAATGCTTTAACAACCGCGCCAGCCCACATGCCTGGGCGATGCGCCAGGGTCCCGTCGAAGTCCCAAGTACTACGCGATCCATCGCAAGAATTCCACGACATCCAAAGACGTTAGCTTTGGAATGTAGCAAACCCGTTTGACGCCTACTTCAAATTGAGCTGGTTTTGGAACGTGCGTCCTCAGCCGATAGGCTTTCGTACCGCCGCTTGACGCTCTTGCCCCAAACGGTGACGCCGCCCTTGCCGACGACTTGTGACGCGCCGTCGCTGGCTACTAACGCCGTGTGGCCTTCGATGCCGACGAACGTTGGGCGAGTGAAATTGATCGCTCTGTAGACCGCGATCAACCAGCGAGGCGGGTCGTCGAAATGAGGAATAATCGCCGTGCCAGGTATCGCGTTGAACCCGGAGCCCCATCGAAACGGCGGCGGCTTCAGACTTGGTATCTGTTCACCCCAGATCATCGCTCCTGCGCTGCAGCCGGCGACGACTCCACCCCTTTCGAGGACACTGGAGATCGCGTCCCAGGCAGGCGTATTGTCGAGGGTCCGGTATAGGTAGCCCGGATCGCCTCCGGACAGGTACACGAAGTTGGCCTCAGCGATCCGCTGTGCGTGGAATTCATCCATGGTGGTGGCGCGGTCGATCACTTCGACGGCCTCACACTCTGCGCCGAGGCGGGTGAAATGCTTGACGCCGAGCTCGGACCAGTGGGTGATCCGCTCCTTGCCTTTCTTGCCCGCTGCGGTCGGCAGGCAGACGACGCGCGCCTGGGCCAGCAGCCCGTCGAGAAGGAACCTGTCCATGGGGTCCATCTCACGCGTATACTCTCGCCGCTCCCAACCAGCGCCAATGTCCCCCGGTTGGCGGACGCTAGACCCTCCAACGCCCTACTCCACGATCGAGCTTATGGCCAGGTGCGTCAGCCAGCCGGCGCTGTCGTTGATGAACCGGTGCTGGGTTTTGGGTGGCAGGTGGATGGCGTCGCCGGCCTTGACTTTATGCACCTTGCCGTCCAATTTGACATCGGCTTCGCCTTCGATGACGTAGAAGACGTGCTCTTTGGTCTCGTGGGAGTGGGCCGGCTCCGACTTGCCGGCCTGAAGCATCCGGTATGTCAGGCTGTGGAAGCCCTCCAACGGCGCTTCGTGAATCGTCTTTGCCGGGTTGTACCCCTTCTCGGCGAATATCGTCCAGCCCACGGCGCCGTGGTTGTTCCTCGGCTCCTCGTCCTGCCAGCTAGGTATCTGCGCCACGTGGGACTCCTTACGGCACCGCCGCGCTGATGATCAGGTGCTCGAGCCAATCGTCGGTGTCGTTGATGAGGCCATGCTGGACCTTGGCGGGACCGTAGACCGCGTCGCCGGGGCCCACGTCGACGGTCTCGTCACCAACGATCATCTTCCCGTGCCCCTCGGTGAAGTAGTAGACCTGCTCCTTCTCGGCGTGGGTGTGTGTACCCGTCTGGATCCCTGGTTGGAGGCGGTGCAGCGTGAAGTTCGTGATCCCCTTCAAGGGCGCCTCGTTGAAGGTCTTGCCCTCGGTGCCCTCCTTGGTGAATATGCTCCACAAAAGCGCCGCCCCATGGGATATGTGAGGTGCCGAGTCCAGCCAGTTACGCTGCGCGACCTCGGCCGTGGTATCGGCGTTTCCGTTGATGATCAGATGCTCGATCCACTCGTCGCTGTCGTTGATGAGCTGGTGGCGCTTCTCGATCGGGGCGCAGATCGCGTCGCCCTGCTTCACGTCGTACAGCTTGTCGTGGATGTTCATCTTGCCGCGGCCCTTGGTGAAGTAGTAGACTTGCTCCTTGTCCGAGTGGATGTGGTAGTCGCCGCTCTTGCCCGGCTGCATTCTGTGCAATGTGAGGGCGATGAACCCTTCCAGCGGCGCCTCGTCCGGTGTCTTGCCTTCAGTTCCTTTCGAGCTGAAGATCGACCACACGATAGCCGTCTCGTGAGAAACGACCGGCACTATGTTCTTCCAGTTTCTAATCGCGACCATATCTATGTTTCCTCCTTGAGTTGTGGTGAGATTCCTAGCTTATGCGGTCGAAGCCGGTGTAGGGCTGGAGCACTTCGGGGATGTACACAGACCCATCGGCCTGCTGGTAGTTTTCGAGGACCGCGATCACGACTCTTGGCAGGCCAAGTCCGGAGCCGTTGAGCGTGTGGACGAACCCGGGACGGGCTCCCTGCTCAGCCCGATATCGGATATTTGCCCGGCGGGCCTGGAAGTCGGTGCAGTTCGAGCAGGAGCTGACCTCGAGCCATTCGTCGCTGCCGGGCGCCCAAAGCTCCAGGTCGTAGGTCTTGACGGCGGCGAACCCGAGATCGCCAGTGCATAGCTGCACGACACGGTATGGGACGCCCAGACGCGCACATACGTCCTCTGCGTCGGCGACTAGCTTCTGCAACTCAGTGTCCGACTGCTCCGGCTCCACGAACTTGTACATCTCGACCTTCTCGAACTGGTGGACCCTCTTCAGGCCCCGCTTGTCCCGGCCCGCGGCGGCCTTCTCCCGCCTGAAGCAGGGGCTGTGAGCGGTATAGTTCAGGGGAAGAGTCCCCGGCGGCAATATCTCGTCTCGGTGCAGCCCGGTAATGGGTACCTCGCTCGTCGGCACCATCCAGAGGTCGTCTTCCTCGTCGTGGTACATGTTGGCGGCGAACT
>CAUZJF010000041.1:0-11585 GCA_963579975.1 Dehalococcoidia bacterium | reverse complement strand
AACCTGCTCCCCGAGATGGGCGTGGCAATCTGGACTAAAGGGAACGTGGTCAAGCTCGAACGGTTCGTCCACCGCGGCGCCCCATCGGGTATCCCGGAATTCTTACATCTGGGCGGCTGGCAGATGCTGAACGTCGACTCGATAGCGCACAACCTGCAGTCGCTGTATCATGGGATACGGCAGGCCACCGAGCAGGGAGTCGAGCTCCTGGTGACGACGGAAGCCTCGCTGACGGGCCTGTTCCCGGCCGGCCCGACGCTGGCGGACTCTGGGCCGATCGCGGAGGCCGAGAGCGCTCTCAGACGCTTCATCTCGGACCTGCCGGATGCGCCGCACGTGGTCGTGGGGCTGCCAATCTGGCGATCGGAGCCGTCCCACGCTCTCGGTCAGACCCGGTACATAGCCTCCCGTGTTTACGACCCCGACGGCGAACCCGTCTACACAGGGACGAAGGTCCACTCGGCCGAGCATGGGTTCTGGCACGGGTATTCCTTGAACGAATTCGACATCAACGGCGTCCCGATCTCCCTGCACATCTGCCACGACCATCGATACCTGGAGCTTCAGACCTTGCCAGTGATGTTCGGGTGCCGGCTGGTCCTCCACCCGTCCAATGCGGACAATGCGGCCGACAGCGCCAGCGCCGTGGAGGCACTGGCCAAACACAGCACGGCTCAGACCCATGCCTTTTACATAAACGTGAACGCCGGAGGCGGCAGCTACATAGCTGGGCCACCGGCGAAAGGCAAGCTGATCGCAGTCAGTGACGAGTCGGGCCGTGATAGCCCAGAGTACCCTATGGTCGGCGAGCCCGTCGAGTGCCTCGTCGACAGCAAAATCCGTCTGCACGACGCATTCGGTTACTGGCCGGCACGGGCCTTCCGCGCTTCGGAAGCCATCGCGCAGTCATACGTCGACCTGTACAGAGCCCTGGGCGGGTCTAACGCAGGACACTAGATTCTACCAGGCCGAATGCAGCTCAGCTACCTGATCTCTGTGGTAGAAACTGCCGGATATGAAGTGCAATCTCGTGTTCTCGTTCCAGGCTTATGATCACATCGCGGTCAGGTTTTGTTGGGGTTTTTCCCTCCAGAGCTGCGATGTGAGGAGGTCCGTTTCCCCAATCGCCGCCGAACTTGCGCCGCGGAACGACATGCATATGGAAGTGCGGAGCAACTTGACCAGCAATCACGCCGTTGTTCTGAATCAAGTTAAGGCCATCGGGGTCGTATGCACGCACAAGTGCTTTGGCGGTCCTGCGGACAGCATGAATTACGGCCACTGCTTATTCATCGGAGAGATCGAGAAGAGTCGGGGCATGAGGTCGTGGAATTACGTAGACCTGCCCAAACTTAAACTGAGCCCAGTTCACGAGTGTGAGGGTCATCTCAGTCTCTTCGACGATGCCTTTATCTGAGCTGCCTCCGATGATTTCGCACAAGTAGCAAAGGTCGCCCGGAACGGGGGGCTTCCCTCGGTCGGCGCCCCCAGGTCCGATTGGAATCTCGATCGGCATGGTTCAACTCCAATTCTTCGGAGCTGTAATTCCAGGAATCGATCACGCTGTCCGGCGAGCTCCTGGACTAGCCCTTGAGCAGAAGGCCCTACTCAGGTCCCAGATGCTTCGGCTTGGGGGTGCGTTTCATTGCCAATGGCGAAAAGCAGCAGCAGGCGAGATGTGGACGCTCGGCGGAGATTATACGCTAGTTTTTACCGCTCTTATGCGATTGTTCCACAAATCGCAGATCAGGAGAGTCGTGTCGTCATACAGACGCAGGCCGTAGGGCCAGTTCAGCTTCGCGTTAGTGGCGGGCCCGCCGTCGCCGGAGTCGCCGCCGTCATCGCTGCCGGCGACGGTCTGGAGCCGTCCGCTCGAGTCGACCATGCGGACCCTGTGATTCTTGGTGTCCGATACGTAAATCGTCCCGTCCTTTGATACCTCGACACCGAAAGGGCCGCCGAGCCGGGCCTCTAGAGCCAGCGTACCGTCAGGAGAAAAGCCCTGCTCTCCCCGCCCCACGACCGTTGTAATGGCTCCCGTTTCGGCGTCGACCCTGCGGACCACGTTGTACATGCTGTCCGAGAAGTGGAGATTGCCCCGGCTATCGAAACGAATGGACGTCGGTGACCCGACGCGTGCCTCGGTCGCCGGGCCGCCGTCCCCCATGTATCCCTGGATGCCGGTCCCTACTACCGTCGATATGATTCCGGTTGCGGCGTCGATGCGCCGTATCCTGCCGACGCCCCCGTCGGCGATGTAGACGTTGTCGGCACGGTCAACCTCAACAGCTTGAGGGTAGACGAGGTTGGCTGATATCGACGGGCCGCCGTCGCCCTTGTCCCACGGGAAGGCTGCACCGGCCAGGTTGTGGATGATGCCCTGCTCGTCAACACGGCGCACATGTGAGTGTCTGGTGTCGGCGATGATGGTCCGGCCCATGGAATCCACAACGGCCCCATTGGGGTTGCCCAGGTAGGCCTCGGTTGCCGGTCCTCCGTCACCGCCGTACGCCCGTGCGCCGTTGCCGGCGACGGTGCGGATGACGCTCGTGCGGGCGTCGATAGCCCGGATGCGTTGGTTCAACGTGTCAGCGACGTAGAGGTCTCCGTTTGGGGCGACCGAGACGTCATGGGGACCCCGAAAGAACGCGCTTGTCGCGGGACCGCCGTCACGGACCGTCGTCCCGCCGAGCGCCGTGGTGACGATTCCGGTCTTGCCGTCGTACCTTCGTAGCCTGCCCCCAGACTCGCCCCAGAACACCGTGCCGTCCGGGTCGGCCCAGAGCCCAGCCTCCGGGGAGTTGAGGTGTGTCTCGCTACCAGACAGTCCCTCCTCGCCCCACCCTGGGACGCCGTTGCCGACCAGGGTCGAGACCGTGCGGCTTTTCGCGTCCACCTTGCGGACCCGGAAGCCGTACTTCTCCGCGACGTACATGTTGTCGTGAACGTCGAAGCAGAGTGCGTCGGGCATCAGGATGCTGGCCTCCGTCGCGGGACCGCCGTCGCCGTTGGAGGCACGCTGCCCGTTGCCCAGCGCAGTGGTGATGATGCCCGTCTTCATGTCGATCTTGCGGATACGGTCGTTGGAGTTGTCGCAAACGTAGAGGTTTCCCTTGGAGTCGAAGGCCAGGTGCTCAGGGTGGTAAAACGCCGCGCCTTTGGCAGGGCCGCCGTCGCCGCTGTACCCTTCGAGTCTGAGCCAGGGGCCGCTGAAGGGCCTGCTATTCCCCTCCTCCAGCGCGTGGTGCCGGGCCTCCTGGCCCGCGAAGTGTTCGATTATGCCTGTTTCGGCGTCGATTCGTCGTACGACGTTGGACCACTCGCAGCAGATGAAGACGCTCCCGTCGTTGTCTACGGCAACGCCCGAATCGTTGTCGATTTCCGCTTCCGTCGCTAGTCCGCCGTTGCCGCCCCAGCCGAGCTTGCCCGAGCCCGCGACCGTGGACACGATCCCCGTCTTGCGGTCGATGCGCCGGATGACGCGGTTGCCCATCTCCGAAATGTACAGGTTGCCGTGCTTGTCCTGAGACATGTCGTGAGGGGTGTGGAACCGGGCGTCTTTCGCATGGCCGCCGTCACCGGTACGACCGGGAACTCCATCGCCCGCGAAGGTGTGGAGGGTGCCGTCGGGGTCGATCCTCCAGATACGGTGGCCCCACATGTCGACTACGATGAGGTCGCCTTGGGGCCACCTCACCACTCCCTGAGGCGCGCCGGCCAGCGCGTCCCTGGCCGGTATACCTTCCTGGTAGCCAACTCCGGCCAGGGTGGTGATGGTCCCGGGACGCAGCTTGTTTAGCTTCTCGACGATGCTCACGGGAATACCTCCTCGATCATGCAACAGAAGGACGGGAAGTCGGACGCATCAAAGACGATAGCGACGTTCCCACCGTCCGGCGCCGAGCGCTAGCCCGCGATACGGCGTCTTGGGGATGGGCGGGACACTGCCAGGGTTACGAAGAGTCGCACGCCGAGTGCCAGCAGGCCTGCGATCGAAACGCCGGGGACGGCTACCGGAGCCAACAGCTCGATCTTTGTCACGAAGACGTCGCCGAAGCCGCTGCGATTGGTCGGGAAGGCTCCTGTCGTGGTCGGGAAGTCCAACGGAGCCGGTGGTTCCGGTCACGTAGGCGTTGGCGGCCGTGTCCGCCACGATGCCGCCTTCCAGGGCGACGCCGTTCTCGTCGGAGGCACCGCCGAGATATGTGGAGTAGACGAGAGCCGACCCAGCAGGATCGAGCTTCGAGACGAACGCATCGCGGCTGCCGCCGAGCGATGAGCTCAATGGGTTTACTACCGGGTAACCGTCGTATTGCGGTGTGCCAACGAGGTCGTTTGAGTTCGTGTCTCCGGTGACGTAGGCGTTGCCGGCGAAGTCGACGTCGATGTCGCGGCCGCTCTCGTCCGCGAACCCACCGAGGTAAGTCGAGTACACGAGCGAGGCGTCGCCCGACTTGGGTGAGTCTAATTTCGTCACGAAAACGTCGAATATGCCGTTGTTCTGGGTCTGTACAGGGTTCCGCGTCGGGAAGCCGGTCGAGGAGGCACGTCCGGTGACGTACGCATTCCCGTTCTGATCGACGGCCGCCGCGTCGGTCTCTTCGCCGTTAGTGTGGCCGAAGTACGTGGAGTAGACGAGGCTGCTTCCGGAGGAGTCGAGGACGGTAAGGAACGCGTCGGGGCTGCCTGGAAGCTGAGGTGCCTTGGCGGGCTGGTATGCGCCTGCGGTGGTCGGGAAGTCGGTCGAAGCGCTATCGCCGGCGACGTATGCCTGATTGCCGTAGACCGCGATTCCCACTCCATCCTCAACGCCGCTGCCGCCGAGATACGTCGCGTAGACCAGCGACGCGGCGCCGGCCTGCGACGGGTCGCACTTTGCGACGAAGATGTCCGTCGTGGCCCCACCGGCCGTGTCGAAGGCGCCCGTGGTCGTCGGGAAGTCGAGAGACTGCGTCCAGCCGGTCACGTAAGCATTGCCCGCCGCGTAGACCGCGATGTCGATCCCTCGGTCGTACCCGCTGCCACCCAGGTAGCTCGAATAGGCCAGGACCAGGTCGATAACAAGCGGCAGGCTGGCGTCGTAATCTCCGATCCAGAATCCCACCGACCGGCCGTCTAGGCAGTATCCACCCTCCACGGACCTCTTCGACCCATTGTCCGCCTGGTAGATTACCGGCGCGAGCTGTTTCAGCTCGGCCCTCGCCGTCCGGACTATCAGGTCGCCTTTCTTGTCGAGCTCGACGGATGCCGCCCCGTCGAAATCTATCTCGATGGCGCCGGCGTCCGCGCCGGGCCCCACAATGAAGTCGAACTCGAGATCGCCGTCCCCGTAGTATGCGAGGTCGATACCGGGGTAGACGTCTCGATAGATTATCTTGCGGTACATCGGCACATCGACGGCCCATGCGCTGGGATCGCTGCCGGCCAGGTAGTTGCTCCTGGCGGCGATCTCGTCCACGCCAACGACCTCCGGGGTTGGGCTGCCGCCGACAAGACGCATGCGCAAGTGCTCACTGTCACCCATGTCCGCGGCTCGCGACCCGGGCGCCGACGCCGGATGCAGGGCCAGGACAGCTTCGTCAAGCGCGAGGAAGAGCGTGTAGCCACCACCCCACGAGATGAACTTCACGGCGAGGTCCGTCTGGCCCTGGTTGGCTTCGAAGACCATCGGCATCCGGCCGAGTCGCTGAACCGCGCGATGCCGTTCGGTCCCAACCGCACGAAAGACAGAGCGGCCCAGACCAAGGCCAGTCCGAGAATCACGTAGGGACGGAGTTGCCATGCGGCTCCCGAAGGCTTGGTGGGGCGAAGTGCGAGACCGGTCACTGGCGCGTCCTCTTGCTAGGTCGTCCGGCGATGGTACCAGAGGCGGCCCAACCGCGGGCTACGCTAGATTCGCAGCTCGGACAAGCGCCGGCGCGTGGACTCGGGAACGCCGGTCTCCTCCAGGAATACCGTGAACTGCGCATGGATATCCCGGGCGACGTCGGGCTTGTCGTGGATCAGGTTGTCGGACTGCGTCGGGTCAGACGGCAGGTGGTAAAGCTCGGACATGCCGGCTTCGTCCGTGTACGCCAGCGACCATTCGTCTGTGGTGATCGTCGTGACCGTCGAGATGGCGTGAGTCCCCGGGTTCTCTCCGGCAGCGCCCAAGGGCTCGCCGGCGAACACGAATTTCTCGCCCGTGATCGTGCACTGGCGGCCCGTCAACGAAGTGTCCCACGCCTGAGGCAGCAGCGACCGGCCATCGATCCGGTCGGGGACCCCGCAGTCCATGATGTCCAGCACCGTGGGCATCAGATCGACAGCCGACGTCAGGCCCGAGTATGAACCCGGCTTCGCCCCGGGCACGTATAGCAGCAATGGTGCGAGGGCAATTTCCTCATAGTAGGGCATAAAGCCGAACTGCCGGTCGTCGTCCAGATAGTCGTAGCTGGTCCCGTCCGGCCTTTTGCCCATGATCTTCTTGCCGAACATACCTCCGTGCTCGCCGAAATACGCGCCGTGGTCCGACGTGAACGCGATAGCCGTGCTCTCCATGAGGCCCAAGTTCTCGACCAACCCGAATAGCCGCCCGAGCCACGCGTCGAGCATGGTGATCTCGCCGCGATAGGCGGCGTGGGCCTTCTTCACCTTCTCCTCCGTGAGGCCAGGGTGATCCTGCCACCGGGTGTACGACGGGTAGATGTGTTCTCCGTCGTAGTCCGGCCAATACAGCTCCGTGTAGTAGTCTGGGGCATCCCAGGGCTCGTGGGGGTCCCACGTGTCGATGTTGAGAAAGAACGTCTCGTCGTAGTGGAGCTGGAGCCACTCCATCGCCCCGGCGATAGTCCTGGGAGCGTTCCTGTCCGCCTCGAAGCGCCAGGCGGCGCGGGCGTCCATGTGCTCGTCGCGGCCGCTCTTCAGGTACGACCGGGACTGGGCCTGCCCGGCGAAATGACGGAAGGTCTGGTAGTCCTGGTCGTAGTTCATGCCACCGCGCAAGTAGAATGGCGTATCGACCATTGCGGCTGTGTGCACGCCGTTAGACGACAGAAGACCGGCCAGCGTCGCCGTCCCATCGGGCAATGGCTCCCAGCCCATGAAGGACAGCGTCCAGCGGCCGGTCGCGAAGTCGGCTCTGGCGGGGACTGACATCAGGCTGCCCGAGTAGTGCCGGTCGAATCGCACGGACTTTGCCGCCAACGCGTCAAGCGAGGGCGTTCGGATATCGACCTTCCCGTACGCCCCAAGGTGGTCCTGCCGAAAGGTATCCGCGACGATCCAGATGACGTTCACGACTACAGTGCTCCTCCGGTTGGGTCCACGCGGTCAGCCTGCGGACCCGAGTTCGAGAATACGCTCAGATCCTGTAAAGGCGCTCGGCGTTCCTGGAGAACATGGCGGCCTGCTCCTGGTCACTGAAGCTCGAAGTGATCTCGCGATAGGCGTCGACGACAGCGTCGTAGGTGCTCCAGAGTGAGTCGATGGGCCAGTTGGTGGCGAACAGGCAGCGGTCCACGCCGAACGTCTCGATGCAGTGGAGGACGTAAGGCCTGATGCTGTCCACGGTCCAGTTGTTGTCGCCCAAGCCCAGCCCCGAGATCTTGCAGATGACGTTCTCGGCCATGGCGGCGGTGGACATGCCCTGTCGCCAGCTGGCGAAGTACTCCTCGGTCCTTTCCGTTGGGAACCCCGCGTGATCGATGACGATGTGTACGTTCGGGAACCTGGTCGCCAGGCCGCGCAGCTTCTCCATCTCCTGCCACTGGACGCTGACGCTTGAGACCAGGTTGTACTTCTCCAACAAGGAAAACCCGCGGTGGAACGCCGGCTCGACCAGGTAGTCACCGGACGAGAAGTCGCGGACGCCTCGCATTAGCGGGTACTCGCAGTGTCGCTCCAGGACCGACTCGACTCCGAGGTCCTTCAGGTCAGCGTAGGCGACGATGGCGTGGGGAAAGCCAGTCCGATCAGCGGCGGCCTGGAGCCACTCCGTCTCCTTCACGGGGTCTTCCGTCCCGATCGCCGCCTGGACGTGGATGCCCTTGTCTACGTTAGCGCTGCGCGTCTCGGCGATGTAGTCCTCGGCCAAATAGTTCCTCTCGGCGAGCTTCTGTATCTGACTGCCCAGGAACGGATGGGGGACGCCGGGCTGCCAGTCGCCGTAGTAGAGGACGGGGTGGTGCATGTCGTAGAAGTGGACGTGTGCGTCCACGAAATCGAGCTTGCCCATCTCTTCGCCGTTCCCGCTCAACGTGGTCATTCCATCCTCACGACCATCTGAAGTTGCGTCGACGGCTTGACCAGCGCCTCGAAGGCCTGCTGGATACCCTCCAACAGCACCTGGCCCAGCCCAGGCTCAGACGCCAGTATCTCCTCGACTCTGAACTGCGGCGTGCTTTGGTATACGGCTGCTTTCATCTGTGTCTGACGCGCAGGCGGCAAACGCTTGCGCAAAACAACAATCTAATTGTTACTCCAGCGTCGAGGCGACGCTAAGGGCGACGTTGCCCTTGAGGGCGCCCGAGATCGGGCAGCCGTCTTTGGCGGCCTCGGCGGCTTTCTGGAACGCGGCGTCGTCGGTCCCAGGTACCGCGCCGGTGACCGTGAGTGCGCTGGAAGCCACCTTCCATCCCCCTTCGACCTGCCCGAAGGTCACGGTCGCGCTGACCTGCAGCCTCTCAGAGGGCGTGCCAGCCTTGGCCAGCCCGCTGGACAGGGCCATGCAGTAGCAGGAGGCGTGGGCGGCAGCGACCAGCTCCTCGCGGGGCTCGTCTTTCCGTCCGAGCGCTCCGTCCGTGCGGCCCAGCTCACCGGCAGGTCGGTAAACACACCGCTACTCTTGGCGCTGACAACCCCGCTCCCGCTCATAAGGTCGCCCGTCCACGTGGCTGCCGCTCTTCACATCGCTGATGGCATAGTCAGATTCTCCCTTTGCAAGTAGTTGTTTTAGGCCGTGCGAATGTTATCACAGAGGTTGGAGGATACAACCAACGCGATAGCTGCGATTCTCCTTTGCGCCGAATAGGGCGTGTGCTACCATCGAATGCATGGACGCAAGGTCAATACGCAACTTCTGCATCATCGCCCACATCGATCACGGCAAATCCACCCTCGCAGACCGGTTCATGGAGTTGACCGGCGCCGTCGACGCCCGCGAGATGGTCGAACAGCGGCTCGATTCGATGGAGCTTGAACGGGAGCGCGGCATTACCATCAAGGCCCAAGCCGTGCGGCTCGACTACGCCAGCCGGTCGGGCGAGAAGTACCAGCTCAACCTGATCGATACGCCCGGCCACGTCGATTTTTCCTATGAGGTCTCTCGGAGTCTGGCGGCGTGCGAGGGAGCGCTGCTGGTCGTGGACGCGAGCCAAGGCATCCAGGCCCAGACCCTCGCCAACGTGTACCTGTCGATGGAGCACGACCTGGAGATCATCCCGATCATCAACAAGATCGACCTCGACGTCGCGGAGCCTGAACGCGTCGCCCAGGAGGTCGAGAAGGCCTTCGGGTTCCGAGAAGACGAGATCATCTTCGCGTCCGCCAAGGACGGTAAGGGCGTCGAGGATATTCTGGAGGCCGTCGTCGACCGGATACCGCCTCCGTCGGGAAATGGAGTGGGGCCGCTGCGGGCCCTGGTCTTCGACTCGAAGTACGATCCGTACAAGGGCGTTGTCGCATACGTCAGGGTCTTCGAGGGCGCGGTTCCCAAGAACAGCCGCGTCCGCGTAATGTCCACACGAAAAGAGAGCGACGCCCTCGAAGTAGGTTGCTTTCGTCCGAAGCCGACCCGAGTGGACGGCCTGGCTGCCGGTGAAGTCGGATACATCGCCACCGGATTAAAGACCGTCGGCGACGCCCCGGTAGGCTCTACGATCACGCTGGCCGAGGACTCGGCATCGGTCCCCCTGGACACCTATGTACCCCTTAAGCCGATGGTCTTCGCCGGCCTGTACCCGGCCGACGGCGAGGACTACCTCGACCTGCGTGAAGCCCTCGAGAAGCTCCAGCTCAACGACGCGGCGCTGACTTACCAGCCGGAAACCTCCGTGGCTCTGGGTTCCGGATTCCGGGCAGGTTTCCTGGGCCTGCTGCACATGGACGTGGTCCAGGAGCGCCTGGAGCGGGAGTTCGAGATCAACCTCCTGGCAACGGCCCCAAGCGTCGCGTACCGCGTCGTCACAACGAGCGACGAAGTGAAAGACGTCGCCAACCCGTCGAAGCTGCCGGAGGCCCAGCTCATCCAAGAGATACAGGAGCCGTGGGTCGAGCTTACCGTCCTGGTGCCGGCCAGCTTCATCGGTACCGTAATAGACCTGGTGACGGGCCGGCGCGGCGAGTTCAAGCGAATGGAGTACATCCAGTACGGCGTCGAGTCCAACGGCGTTGACGGAGCGGTGTCGAACGCCCAAGCCGCTCGAAGACAGCCGGCAACCGACGGGCCGTCGCGCACGAGGGTGATGCTCGAATTCAGTATGCCCCTGTCCGAGATGCTGGTCGACTTCTACGACCAGCTGAAGTCCCGGACCCAGGGCTACGCCTCCATGGACTACTCCGTCGCGGACTACCGGCCCGGAAAGCTCGTCCGGCTGGACATCCTGGTTGCCGAGGAGCCGGTCGATGCGCTGTCCGTCATTATCCATAGGGACGGCGCCCATATCAAAGGAAAAGAGCTGGTGTCCCGCTTACGTGCACTGATACCCAGACAGCTCTTCGAGGTGCCCATTCAGGCCGCAATCGGCGGGCGGGTCGTATCGCGCGAGACGGTGAAGGCGCTCCGCAAGAACGTGACCGCCAAGTGCTACGGTGGGGATGTCACCCGGAAGCGGAAGCTCCTCGAAAAACAGGCCGAAGGCAAGAAGCGCATGAAGAAGGTCGGCCGAGTCGAGATCCCGCAGGAGGCCTTCCTGAGTATCCTGAAGGTGGAACGGTAACCGCCGGCGTCCAAACGTTGTCGTCTTGGGCGCGTGGATGGTAGACGGGCCACGCGTCGGAGAAAAAAAGGGCGGCCCCGCAAGGGGTGGAATCATTGCTAAAGATTCCACGAGTGTTCCGAGCCACCCGGTGCATGCGTAGGACGTCCGTAGTTGCGGGCGTTTTTCTTTCTCAAATTCCTAGCCCCCCAGTCCCCAACCCCCTTTACTGTCGTTGTCCAGTCAATATGTCACCCCTAAGTGTTCAGTGGATTTGTCCTGGCGGGTGATTTGAAGGACCTTCGCCAGGGGTGGTCGGGGGCTGGTTTTCGAGGTAGAGGCGAAGCGCCGATGGGCGCCATGCCTCCTAGCAGTGTCTTGGTTACCATTGCGCTGTGGCCGGTTCTGGGCACGGAGAGAAGTGGTATCTGGGGCAACGTCCTGTGAGAGGAGGGCACGTCCTTGGTAGGTGACGATAAGCTCTCCGTCGAGCCGTAGTTGGACTTCGACGCGTGCCCGGGCATAGCTGGCCCGATGGGGGTCGGGCAGTATCTGCAGCGTGCGACCCTCGAAACCCATGGTGTTGTCAGCCGCCACAGGCCGCTGGTACTTGAAGCAGAGGATGCCAGCGAGGTCCGTTCCCGCAGGGACGCACTGGTAGGCGGCACCCGGCTGGGCGGCGAGAACGCC
>CAUZJF010000040.1:0-11799 GCA_963579975.1 Dehalococcoidia bacterium | reverse complement strand
TGACATCCACGCCGCCGCCACCACCTCCGCCGCTGCCCATCGGCACCTCAGCGGTGTTTCCATCGCCGGAATCGCCTCCAGGCCCTCTTTAGACCGGCCCGGTGCCACCGCCCGCGCCAAACCCGTAGCGCACGCGGGCAACAGGAATGATCGTCTTGCCCTCGGCGTCAATCGGATCGCCGGAGATCGGTTTTCACCGTCGCGGCGTTTTGAATGCGTTCCGATATGCTTCTGATCGTCTCGGAAATCTCCATGGCTAGCCTCTACTTGTAGGGGCAGGTCTCAGACTTGCCCGTATTCCAACCGCTTGCCGTTAGGTCTTCGGGCCACTGAACAAGCCGACGACCCGATCGAGGATCCGGTGGCCCACCTCGTACTTGCTCATGAGATCCAGGCGCTCCGCGCCGCCGTTCCGGTCGAGCAATACTACTCTGTTCGTGTCCGAAGCGAAACCGCTCCTATCAGCAGTAACGTTGTTGGCCGCGATAAGGTCGAGATTCTTGGCCTCGAGCTTTACGCTGGCATTGGCTTCCACGTCCTTGGTCTCGGCGGCGAAACCCACCTTCACCACGCCGTTCGGCACTTCCGGCAGGAAATCTGCGTTCGGCTCCAGCGAGAGAACGAGGGGACCGTCACTATTCTTCTTCTTGATCTTCTGAACGCTCACCTTTGCAGGGCGATAGTCGCTGACTGCCGCGGCCATGATCAGCGCGTCGGCGTCCGCGCATGCGCCCAGGACCGCTTCCCGCATCTCGGCCACGGTCTCCACTCGCGTCACCTCGACGCTTGGTGGGTCCGGAAGAGCCGACGGGCCCGTGACCAGGCGCACGCTGGCCCCACGGTCGCGAGCGGCTTCTGCGATTGCGAAACCCTGTTTGCCGGACGAGCGGTTCGTGATAACCCGCACCGGGTCGATCGGCTCCTGGGTGCCTCCGGCGCTCACGACTATTGTCCGGCCCGCCAGATCCCCGTCGTGGCCGAGCACCTGGCACACGTGGCCCACGATCTCATGCGGCTCCAGCATGCGCCCGCGCCCGCTGAGTCCAGAAGCCAGATACCCCTCGACCGGCCCGGCCACGGTGACGCCTCTGGACTTCAGCTTGGCGAGGTTTTCCTGCGTTGCCGGATTGTCGTACATGTATCCGTCCATCGCCGGACAGACGATCAGCGGCGCTCGTGTTGCCAGCACCGAGGTAGTCAGGGCGTCGTCGGCAATGCCCAACGCTACTTTGGCGATGGTGTTCGCGGTGGCAGGTGCGACCACTACGATGTCGGCCCGCTCGGCCAGTTCTACGTGGTCGATACCCGACTCGGACTGCGGCTCGAAAAGGTCGACGACCACGGACCGGTGGGTGATGCTCTGGAACGCCAGCTCGGTCACGAATTCCAGGGCGCTGTCGGTCATGACCACGTCCACGAGGGCGCCCTGCTGGGTCAGTTTGCTGGCCAGGTCGACGGCCTTGTGACAGGCGATGCTGCCGGTCACTCCCAGTACGACGTGCTTTTCTTTGAGGGGGTTCGGCATCCTGTGGTCTCTTCCTTTCCTGGTAAAGGCCGATGCCTCGGGCTATCCGGTGTTGAGCTCGTATATGATGCGCAGTCCCGCCAGCGTCAGGTCCGGATTGACGGCGTCGAAGACATCGACCTCGTTCTGAATGACACTCGCGAGGCCCCCAGTGGCAATGACTTTGCAGCCGCCACCCATCTCCTCGTCGAACCTGGCGACCATCCCTTTAACCATCTCAGCATACCCCAGTACGAGACCAGACTGCATCGCGTTGATCGTGTTCTTGCCGATCGCGCTCGGCGGCCGGACCAGCTCGACCCGTCGAAGCTGAGAGGTGCTGAGAAAGAGGGCGTCCGCCGCAACCGTGATACCGGGCGCGATGGCGCCGCCCACGTACTCGCCTTCGGCTGAGACAGCATCGAATACGGTCCCGGTCCCGAAGTCGACGATAATCGCGGGCCCGCCGTACAATTTGAGCGCTGCGGCTGCGTCGGCAATCCGGTCGGCCCCGACATCCCTGGGTGTGTCGTAGAGGACCCTCACTCCTGTCTTGACGCCCGTGCCGACCACCATAGGTTCCAGATTGAAGTAGGTTCGGCTAAGCTCGACGAAGACAGGCGTCAACGGTGGTACGACGCTGCATAGAACCACAGCTGTGAGTTCGTCCGGAGAGAGGTCTCTGAGGGGAAGAAGGTGGGTCAGCAGAAGGCCGTATTCGTCGCCCGACCGTCCGGACTCGGTCGCCATGCGCCAAGTAGCCTTCGGGGAGTAGCGGGCCGCCTCCGGCCCTTCGACTTGAAATACGCCGAAGACGATGTTTGTGTTCCCGATGTCCAGCGCGAGAATCATGTTGTGCGGGAGCGCCCCGACGCAAATTTGCGGGCTGCGTCATTATACATCGGGTGTAGGTGTGCCTCGTGTGGAGTCACGCCTGGCACGCGGACTATGGCACTGTTATTCTGAACGTAGTGTGGAATCCAAGCACCACCCACGCCTACGAGCCTTTATTCGGCGAGATCGTAGGTCTACAGAAATCCCCTGAGATTCGAGATATGCGCCACGCGGCCGACGCCTATTGAGAACGCGGCCTCTCGATAGGTGATGCCGTCGCGATCGATGACCTCTCTCACGTCGCGATATGCCCTGGTCATGATCTTGTGAAGCTCCTTGTTGACCCTGCTTTCCTCCCACTTGTGCTGGTACAGGTTTTGGGTCCACTCGAAGTAAGACGCGACCACGCCACCGGCGTTGACCAGGATGTCCGGAAGGATGGGGATGCCCCGATCGTTCAGGGCCTGGTCGGCCTCCGGCGTCAGACCGTGATTGGCCACCTCGAGCACCAGGCGGGTCCGCACACGCGGTGCGTTATCTCTGTCGATGACCCCATCGATGGCGGCTGGGATGAGGACATCGCAGTTTAGCTCCAGTAGTTCTTCGTTGGTCACAGGGTCGGTCCCGGCCAGACCGACGACCGAGCCCGTCTCTTTCTTGTGTTGGACTGCTCCCTTTGCGTCTATACCAGACTCGTTGAATATCCCACCTCGGGTATCGCTGACGGCGATCACCTTAGCCCCCATCTCTTCAAGGAGGAGCGCCGTCCACGAGCCTGCGTTTCCGAAGCCATGTATCGCGGCTGTGGCCCCTTCCACGGCAATTCCAAGGTCCCGGGCCGCTTCGGACAACACATAAACGGCGCCTCGGCCTGTCGACGCCTCGCGCCCGAGAGAGCCGCCGAACTCCACCGGCTTGCCGGTCACGATGCCCGGAGTGTAGCCATGGATCAGGCTATAGGCGTCCATCATCCATGCCATGGTCTGTGGGTTTGTGCCGACGTCGGGCGCCGGGATGTCCCGGTTCACGCCCAGTATGTGCTCAATGTTCGTGACGTAACGGCGGGTCATGCGGTTCAGCTCGCCCTCGCTCATGCTCCTCGGGTCGCAGGCTACACCGCCCTTGGCTCCGCCGAAGGGGATGTCGACGAGGGCGGTCTTCCAGGTCATGAGGGCTGCCAGCGCTCTGACCTCTTCCTGGCCTGCGTTCGGGTGGAAGCGTGTGCCGCCTTTATAAGGCCCCCGCGCGCCGTTGTGCTGAATGCGGTAGCCAGCAAACACCTCGATTCGCCCGTTGTCCATCCGTACTGGGACGGACACCTGGAGCTCGCGCCAGGGCATGCGTAACATCTCTCGGATACCGTCATCAAGCTCGAGGCGGTCAG
Organism: Dehalococcoidia bacterium; assembly: GCA_963579975.1. Taxonomy (GTDB): domain Bacteria; phylum Chloroflexota; class Dehalococcoidia; order Lucifugimonadales; family CAUZJF01; genus CAUZJF01. The sequence continues at coordinate 8,077 of CAUZJF010000040.1, read as the reverse complement.
CGGCCTGATCGAAGAATACGTTGACCTCTTCGAATGCGGTCATCGGGTGGGAAGTAGCTAAAATCTGTCAAGCCTCCGGAGGGCGTGATGCGCGATTCGCGCGAAGTATTAGGTAGGTAGCGCCCCCTCTGTGTCCATTATAGCAACGGTGTGCCCGAATCAGCCGGTTCTTTCGCTGAGCGAGCTAAAGCCGACAGGAGGAATCATAGCTGGCTTGCTCGGATAGCTCGAAGAGACGCCATGCTAGTACCTAACATCGGCAATCCGCGCTGGTTTTGCTGAACCTGAGAGCCGCCCAAACAGATACGAATCATGGTAACGCGGAGTTACGACACCAAGTACTAGTCCTCATGCGATACTGCTCCACAACAGCGCGATTGCACCGACTGCGACCCCCGCGATCATTACCACGAACGGTCCCAGCAACGCATCTTCGCTACTGCCCGCGTAGATGAACACGCCGAGCGTCCCCAGCACCAACGCAACGCCTTGGGCACCGTTCCTGACCAGCTTCATCGCCGCATACAAACACACAACGATGCTGAGCGCTATCCAGACCCATGACACCGCCGGATACGTCCAGCCGACCGTCGGAACATGAATCAACGCGAAGCCCGTCCACGCCTTTGGGAACAGATCGAAGCTGAGATGGACCGCCACCCCAAGGCTGAAGCCGATCGCGAACAGCCGGACCGGCGTGGCCTTGAACGCAAAAGCCACCGAGAAGAGCATCACCGGCAACAGCAGCCCGTGGGTGAAGATTGAGCGGTGTACCAGGAAACTGACGTCTTGATCGAGGTCGGGGAACTCTTTCCCTGCCACTAACCCAACGGCCAGGGTTAGCAGCGGAAAAAAGAAGGACTTCGACCTCATGAACCCTAACCCCCCAATCCTAGCCCTTAATCGCTAACCCCCAACCACGGCCGATAGAGCCTGCCGCCTTTGACGGTATTGACGTGGCCCAGCTTCTGACGGGCCTCCACGGTCGCCCCGTACGAGTCGGTTAGAGCAAAGCGGCCCTCATCGAGCCGCAGGATTGTCACGTCACCTTCCGCGCCGACCTTGAGGGTCCCTAGCTTGTTTGCAAGTCCCATGGTCCGCGCCGTCGTCTCCGTACTCAGCCTGATGACGTTGTCAAGGGACAGGCCCAGGTGCAGGAATTTCGAGAGCGTCGTTACCTGGTCGTGAACGGGACCCTCGATGTTGTACGCGTGCAGGTCGCTGCTGATGTTCCCCGGATAGAAGCCTTGGGCCAGCGCCTTCTCGGCAACGTCGAAAGAAAAGCTGCCAGCCCCGTGGCCGATGTCGAATATTATCCCGCGCTTCTGGGACTCGACTATGCCGTCGATTACCCGCCCTGCGTCGTCGAGGATGCCGTGCGAGTTGCCGTGGAAGGAGTGGGTGACGGCATCGCCGGGACGGAGCATCGCCGTCAGATCTTCCATAGGGGTCTTCGTTATTCCCACGTGTATCATGACGAAGCCGTCGATGGCTTCCGCGGCCTCCAGGGCTCGCTTCAGCGCCTCTACATCGTGGTCGCCCGCTATCGCTTTGGAGAGCCGCGCTTTGATCCCCAGAACGAAGTCGCGGTTCTCACGGCCTGTACGGACGGCGAGCTCCACATCGGCCAGTGCCAACTCGTCCAGCTCGCCGATCTTGGGGGAGATCATTCCCAAGGCTGAAATGTTGAGCAAAGCGAGCAAACGCGTATCGGACCGCTCGAGCACGTACCGGCGGAAAGCAGGGAAGGTTTTGGCTCCCGCCGAACCGGCGTCCAGTGCCGTCGTCACGCCCTTGGTGATATTGGTCGGGTCTGGCTCGATACCGTAGTGGGTGACGCCCCAGTAGTTGTGGACGTGCAGGTCCATGAGTCCAGGTGTGACGATAAGCCCTGACGCGTCCACGTGTTCGAGGGCGTCGTTCTCCGGTATGGACTCTTCCACCGCCGCGACGTTCCCGCCGGCCAACGCGACGTCCCGCACGCCATTCAGACCCTGCGACGGGTCGACGACCGTGCCTCCTTTGATCAACAAATCGTATGTCACTGGCTCCTACTTTCCCCGGCGCACAGTGGGCGCACGCGACGCGCCCCTACAAGCCCCCGTGTACCCCTCTGCCCCTGTACCCCGTCTCCCATACCTCATTCCTCATCTGAGCCACGGTCGGTGTACCTTGCCGCCCTTGACCGTACGCACATGGTTCAGCTTCTGACTCGCCTCGACGGTGACGCCCTGGGCGTCGGTGAACTCGAAGCGGCCGTCGTCCAGTCGCAGCAAGGTCACGTCTCCCTCAGCGCCCACCTTCAGGGTCCCGAGCCTGTCGTCGACTCCCATGATCTTCGCTGGGGCCTCGGTACTCAGCCGAACGACTTCGTAGAGCGGCAGACCAAGGTAGATGAACTTTGACATAGTGGTTACGAGGTCGAAGACTGGGCCCTCGACGCTGATGGAGCTAACGTCGCTGCTGATGCTGTCCGGGAAAAAGCCATCCGCCAGGGCGTGGTCCGCCGAGTCGAAGTTAAAGCTTCCGGCCCCGTGGCCTACGTCGAAGAGGACGCCACGCGCTCTCGCCTCCTTGACCTCGTCGCTGATCTGACGTCCGGCGCCGACGATCCCACCATACTGACGGAAGGCGTGGGTGACCACGTCTCCGGGCCGGAGGTAGGTCGTCAGGGCCTCCAGAGGCGTCTTCTCATCGCCGACGTGCATCATGAGCAGGCCACCGGTCCCTTCGGCCGCTTCGAGCCCGCGTTTGAGGGCGTTGACCTTTGCGTTTTTGTCTTCACCGGTTACGGTGTTGTCTAGGCGCACCTTGATGCCCAGCACGAGGTCGCGGTTCTGGCGGCCGGCGGTGATGGCTTCGTCGACGTCTGCCCAGCGCGGGTCCTGGAGCTCGCCGATCTTGTCCGAGATGATCCCCATGGCGGAGATATTCAACAGCGCGTATAGGCGGGTATCCGCCCTCTCGATAACGTATCGTCTGAACGCTGGGAACGTCCGGGCGCCGGCCGATCCGCAGTCCATCGCCGTCGTAACGCCCTTCGAAATGTTGCTGACATCGGGCTCAATGCCGTAGCAGCACACGCCCCAGTAGGCGTGCACGTGAAGGTCGATGAGGCCGGGAGTGACGATCATCCCGCCGGCGTCCACCACCTCCCGCGCGTCGTTCTCCGGGATACTGTCCTGAACGGCGGCAATTTTGCCGTCGGAAAGCGCCACGTCCAGGATGGCGTCCAGCCCCTGCGATGGATCGACGACGGTACCGCCTTTGATCAAGAGGTCGTATGTCATGTTCCTCGCCTCGGTCTGATGTTGGGATAGCGCAGACTGTGAGCGTGAAGAGCCGTCGTTGGCCTAGGTATGCATGCGCCCTGACGGTCGATCAGTGCACACCTCGAAGGTGAGCGCCTGCGCGGGCCGCGACAATTGTACTCTGCAGCGCCGTTCCTTGACACACCCGACGAGCGCCAATAGTATCGGGCCACTTTGTCTCCGAACAACGCGGCCACAATGCCCACTCCCGACTTGGAAGCCGACGTGATAGAGCGGAGCCTCCGCGGGTGCGTCATAGGGGGTCAGGTCTGCTACCACGACTCGCTCGGATCGACGATGCAGGAGGCCCGCAGCCTCGCTGAGAACGGTCGGCCTGAAGGCACCGTCGTCGTAGCGGAGGAGCAGACGGCCGGTCGTGGCCGGTTCGGCCGTTCGTGGGTGGCCCCCAGGGGACTGGACCTGCTGTTCTCCGTGGTGCTTCAGCCCGCCGCTGCCCAGCTTCGCTACGTTAATATGGCGGCGTCGCTGGCGATATGCAGCACGGTCTCCGAGGTGTGCGGTCTGGAGGCGATGGTCAAGTGGCCCAACGACGTACGGATAGGCGGGCGCAAGGTCGCAGGGATCCTTATCGACAGCGTCGCCGAAGGGCCGAGACTCAGATACGCTGTGCTTGGCATCGGTCTGAACGTCAATTCCGACCCGACGCAGACTCTCGAGATCGTCGCGACGGCGACCAGCCTTCGAAACGAGACCTCCCGGAGGCTGCACAGGGGAGAGGTCCTCGTTTCGCTGCTTGGCCAACTTGATATCCTGTATCGCGAAATCAAGAATGGTGTGTCTCTCACCGAGCGCTGGGCCAAGCAAGTCGAGACCATCGGCAAATCGGTGCAAGTGCGTTGGGGGGGCAGAGTGCACGAAGGGTTCGCTCGCGATGTCGACGATGAAGGTAACCTCGTCCTCGTCCAACGAGACGGCACGGCGTTGACGATGGTCGCTGGCGAGGTCACTCTCCAGGAGCAGCCGAGGGCCGGCCACTGAAGGCCTGGACTTTGTCCTAACACCCAGATCGCCGCGCCGAGTCCTCTGGAGGGAATGTTGACGGGATCTCAGCTTCACATCTGCGACTCCTGCGGGTCGGAGAACCTCCGCCACCTGCTCTACTGCGCGCAATGCTGGTACCCGTTGTCTATCGCAGTGGTTAACCCGCGGCATCAGATGTCGGCTGCGCCGAGCGGATCACCTGTAGCCACTGCCGACCTCGCAGGTAGAGCAGAGCACTGCACGTCGTGCGGGCGCGACAACCCCCACGGACAGCGCTACTGCCTGGAATGCTGGACGCCCCTGACCGTTGCGGGCCCGACCGTGATTGACGCCGTGCCGGCTCCGGTGCCGGCGCAACCGCTGGAGGCCGCCACACCCGAGCCTGCGCCCGTGCTTCTGCCGGTTCAGGACGCGGCCTACGGACCCGACGAGCGGGCCATCTCCTTCGTCGTGGTCACTATAGCCTTCACGGTAGCGGTCTTCGTCCGGTTCTACGGGTTGGGCGACATCCCCTCCGGGTTGCATGCCGCCGAGGACGTGGTCCGGCGCGCGGCCCTCGCGTTTCCGGGGCAGGCCTGGCCTGCCTTCTGGTCGGACTCGGCGATTGGCCGGCCGCCCGGACTCGTCTACCTTGCGGCGGGATGGGTTCGCGTCCTGGGTGAAACTGCGATGGGCCTGCGCCTCCTGCCCGCGGTGATTGGACTGGCCACCCTCGCGCTCTTCTTCGCCTTCTGCCGGTCGCTGTTCGGGATTCGTGCTGCAACATTAGGTACACTGCTGATGGCGTTCAGTATGTGGCACCTGAGCTATAGTAGGCTCCTTGTGCCGGCGGGCCTGGCGCCTTTGTTCGTGTTGCTGGTAGGGTACCTTCTCTACCTGGCGTGGCAGGAGCGACACGACGTTCGGCGTCGACGTCTCTGGCTGGTTGTCGCTGGCATTTCCTTCGCCGCTGGACTGTACTGCCACAGCGTCTTTCTCTTTTTTGGCGCGGCGGTACTGGCGCTGTGGGCTCGGGAGCTTCTCGCCGCCGAACGGCCCATCGGCTCGACGGTCCGATCGGGCCTTGCGTTCTTCATTCCGGCTCTGGTGTTGGCGCTACCGTTTTTGGTCGTACTCGGGATTGAATGGGAGGAGTTCGCTAGCCGATGGTCGAGCACGTTGGTGTTTGGCACTGCGGAGTACCAGGACCTGCCGGGCATACCGGAGGAGACCAGGTATCTGGTCCGCAGCCTGGGTACCGGTGTCGGTGCCTTGCTCTGGCGTCCAACGACTGCGGACGAAGCGGCTACCATACCGCGCTTCGTCGACCCCATTACGGCACTTCTGACACTGGCGGGTCTCCTGACGGCCCTGTGGCGTTGGCGCGACCGCAGGTACTTTTTCCTGCTGGTCATTCTGGCCGTGGGGGTCGCCACGGCTGCGTTTACCGCTGGAGAGGAGCAGTATGGCCGATTGGGGGTGGCTCTACCGGCTGTGTTCGCACTGGCCGGACTTGCTCTCGACGGCGCGCTGACGTGGTTGAAGGGGAGATTGTCGGACCGCGCCGCGCTTGCCACCGTTGGAGCGACTCTCGCGATAGTTATCGTATACAACGTAAGCTCCTACTATCGGGCACCTGCTCGATACGCCGGTCCAGTCGGCGGCCCGTCTCAGGAAATCAGACCCGCTGTGCTATATTGGGTTTCGGGTTCGTACCTAACTCCATGGGAAGTTGCCACAAGTGACTCAGCCGTCAGTGAAGCACAGCACCGATTCTGACCTAGACGAATTCGCGCGCCTGTCGCTCGATGAAATGGGCGAGCTGGGCGACACCACAGCCCAGTTCGAGGGCGAGACGATCAACGTCTTTGGGGGCATCCCAGGCGAACAGGTTATGGTCAGAATCGTTCGGTATCGAAGAAGAAGGCGCTACTACATTTCGGCAATCGTCACGGAAGTCCTCGAACCCTCCCGGCACAGGGTTCCGACCCCGTGTCCTTACTTCGGCCCATGCACCGGCTGCCAGTGGCAGCACATCGACTATGCCCACCAGCTCGAGCTGAAACGGGCCGCCATCGAGCGAGAGCTCACCAAGTACGGAACGCTCTCCGACGTTGACGTGCCCGCGACGTTACCGAGCCCCGAGCAGTTCACGTACCGCAACCACGCACGCTTCACGGTCCGCCGGGGCGATCTCGGCTATGTGAACAGAATTACCCGCAGGTTCGTTCGTGTCGAGCGGTGCATGCTGATGGCCGAAGGAATCAACGAGACCCTCGGCGCATTGCAGGGGCGCTCCCAGGAGACGAGCCAGCTATCGGTGCGTTACGGCATCCATACGGACGACACGCTCGTCCAGCCGCAGCTTGAGAGCGCCGATGTATCGGTCCCCAGCGGCCAGACCCACTACCGTGAGACGCTTCGTGGCGCCACGTTCCGGATCGCTTCGCCGTCCTTCTTCCAGGTGAACACGGCCCAGGCTGAGAAACTTACCGACCTGGTCCGGTCGCGACTGCAATTGTCCGGCGAGGAAACGCTGATCGACGCCTATGCCGGCGTGGGCGTGTTCGCGGTGCTGCTGGCGCCCGCCGTCGCGCGGGTCATCGCTATCGAGGAGTCCGCCGCGGCCGTTAAGGACGCCGAGATCAACGCCGAAGGGATATCGAACGTCGAGCTCCGGCTGGGCAAAACCGAGGAGGTCCTTGACGACCTGAAGGTCACCCCGGACGCGGTCGTCCTCGATCCGCCGCGAGCCGGGTGCCATCCGGACGTCCTCCGCGTCATATGTCGAGTGCGTCCTGAGACGCTGGTCTACGTCTCCTGCGACCCGGCGACGCTCGCGCGAGACCTCGACCTCCTGGTCCAGGGTGAGTACGCAATCGAAGGCGTTCAGCCCGTCGACATGTTCCCGCAGACTCATCACGTAGAATGTGTGGCCACTCTCAAGCCGGCCTGACGAAACTGAATCGTCGCAAGGAGCAGGGAAATGGCCGACAACCCGGAGCGTCCACTGCCAAGACCTTTCGAGATGCATTGGGGCAAAGGCAGGATCGTCGAAGAGGCGGTGTCCAATGGCGAATGGCACCAGCCGTGTATCCAGCTCCTGGAATACGACGGCGGTGGTACGAGCGTCAGGTTCTGCTCATACAACCGGACGGGACGTTTTCAGCGCAGTCCCTTGATGGTCGGCGAGGACGATATCATCGGTCTGCGGGATGCTCTGGACCGGACGCCTCGCTTGCGATCGATGCTCCAGGAATTGGTGGGATAGCACGCATTCGATGGCCAGGAACGAAGTTCTGACAACCGAGACTTCTCGACGCGTGGCCTATGGACCCAAACATAGAAGGGTCGTCCTTGCGTCGGATTCTCCTCGGCGACGGGAGCTGATGGCAGCACTCGTTCCGCGCCCGGCGATCACGTCCCCACGGTCGGAGGAGGCTCCGGCTGCGCCGGGCCAGGCGCCCGAGGAATATGCAATTCAGTCGTCGCTCATGAAGGCGAGGAGCGCTCCGACAGCGTCCGGGCCCTCGATAGTGGTGGGCGCGGACACCGTCGTGGTACACGGCGACTTGATCTTGGGCAAGCCGGCCGACGCGGCCGAAGCAAGACAGATGCTCCGGGCGCTACGTGGCCGGACACACCGAGTGGTTACGGGCGTGACGGTGCTGGATACCGAGAGCGACGTTCCGCGCTCGGTTGCCACGACCTCGTCGGTCGAAATGCGGCAATATTCGGACGCCGAAATCGCCGCATACATCGCTTCCTGCGAGCCCTTCGACAAA
>CAUZJF010000039.1:0-11898 GCA_963579975.1 Dehalococcoidia bacterium | reverse complement strand
GCCCGTAATCACGGTTGAGTGGATCGAGGGACGCTCGAAGGACCAGAAGACCAAGGTAGCAGAGGCGATCACCAGCGCCATATCGACCATCGGCGGTGCGAAGCCCGAGGCCACCTACGTTATATTCAGAGACATGTCCAAAGATAGCTGGGCGTCCGGAGGGGTTCTGCTGTCAGACAAATAAGCGCTCGAGCGGTCTGCCACAGGCTTTCATTGACACTGCAAACCGCGCCTGACTATACTTACGTACACGTAGACACATAACGAAAAGGCAGAGAACGGGAGTAGTACGCCTCCAGCGAGGCCAAGAGAGCCGGGTAAGGTGTGAGCCGGCGCCTGCGCAAAGGCCGAATGGACCTGGGAGCCGCCAACCGAATCCCTCGATGGAATCGAGGGACTTAGGCTTGGCCGGAAGGGCACCGTTATCACGGCCCGGCGCAACGACGTAAGTTCGCTGCGCGGTGAGATGTCCCGGCGCGTCGGGACGAATTAGGGTGGCACCACGGAAAAGACCCGTCCCTTTGTGGACGGGTCTTTTTATTTCCCGGGACGAAGGTTAGGAGGCATTTGCTCGATGTATCCCATCGGCGCATCGTTGTGGCGACGTTCTCCAAAGCTACAAGGGACAATATACTCACGCGCGTGAGTTAGCGAAACCGCGAGGTGACAACGATGCAGACCAAAGAGATGACGGAGCCGGCGAAGACGAATACGACCAAGCAGCGGGTTTTCAGCGGCTTTCAGCCCTCGGGCGAGCTGCACCTGGGCAACTACCTGGGCGCGTTCAAGGGGTGGGCCGAACGCCAGGCGCAGAAGGAAAACTTCTTCTGCATAGTCGACCTGCACGCGATTACCGTACCACAAGATCCGGAGGAGCTTCGGGCCCGAACACGGTCCCACGCGGCGATGCTGTTCGCCCTGGGACTCGACCCCTCCCACTGCGCGATTTTTGTCCAGAGCCACGTGACAGCTCACGCCGAAGCGTGCTGGATTCTGAACTGCGTCACCCCCCTTGGGTGGCTGGAGCGGATGACCCAATACAAGGACAAAGCCACCGCGCAGGACAGCGTACTAACCGGACTTCTCGACTATCCGGTTCTGATGACCGCAGACATCGTCCTGTACGACGCCCACGAAGTGCCGGTCGGCGACGACCAGAAGCAGCACGTAGAGCTGGCCCGCGACATAGCGCAACGTTTCAACCACCTGTACGGCGAGACCTTCGTCGTGCCTGAGCCGGTAATACCGGAGACGGGAGCTCGAGTCATGGGTCTCAACGACCCGACCGTGAAGATGTCGAAGACCTTCTCCGACGTTCGAGGCCACGCGGTCGGAATGCTGGACAACCCCAAGGAAATCGAGCGCTCCATCAAGCGTGCGGTGACCGATTCGGGGAGCGACATCGTCTTCTCTAATGACCCCGCTAAAGCCGGTGTGGATAACCTCCTCCGCATCTACCAATCCATCGTCGGCAAGAGCGACAACGAGGTCAAGGCCGACTTCGCGGACGCCCGCGGCTATGGAGACCTGAAGGCGCGCGTCGCGGAGGTGGTGATCGATGAGCTGTCGCCGATTCGCGAACGCTACCGCGAAATAGCGGAAGACACCGACGAACTCGACCGCCTCCTTGCGCGGGGCGCGGACCGGGCCCGAGCCGTCAGCGAGCCCAAGCTCGACGAGGTGAAGCGCCGCGTCGGGTTGGTCCTTCCGAAAGGTAGGTAATGCGATGCCCACCTATCATCCGACCTTGAAGGAGGTCGAAAGGCTCGCCGACCAGGGCAACATGGTGCCCGTTTACCGGGAGATCAACGCCGACCTTGAGACCCCTGTATCGGCGTACCTGAAGATCGCCCGGCCTCCATACTCCTTCCTGCTCGAGAGCGTCGAGGGAGGAGAGCGCATCGCCCGGTACAGCTTCCTGGGCACCGAGCCCTACGCCGTCGATCCTCTGGTTCACGTTCAGAAGGCCATGGAGGCGGTAAAGGTCGCCGGCCCGGGGGGCGGCGACCGCTTCAGCGGCGGCGCGGTGGGATACCTTGGCTACGAATCCGTTAACTATTTCGAGCGGCTGCCGTCCCCGGAGACCGACGCTCTGGGACTCCCTGAATCGGTCTTCATGCTCACGTCGACGTTCCTCGTCTTCGACCACCTCCGTCACAAAATACGCATCGTGAGCCATGCGCAGATCGACGGAGACGTGGTGCGGGCCTACGCCGACGCAGTAGGCCGCATCGACGATCTGGTGGCAAGGCTCGAACAGCCCGTCAGGCTGCCGCAGCAGGCCGGCGCGTCGGGCGAGGATTCTGCAAAGGGCGAAGTGACCTCGAACCAGACGCGGGGGCACTACGACGACGCCGTCCGGCGGATAATCGACTACATCTACGCCGGCGACTGCCTCCAGGTGGTCTATGCGCAACGGTTCAGGCGGAAGACCTCGGCGCACCCGTTCCAGATATACCGGGCGCTGCGGGGAATCAACCCTTCACCTTACATGTTCTACCTTCAGCTCGACGACTTCCAGGTGGTTGGCGCCTCTCCGGAGATGCTGGTGAGGTCGATCGATGGCCACCTCGACTATCACCCCTTAGCAGGTACCCGCCCCCGCGGCTCGACCCCCAAGGAAAACGAGGCGTTGGAGCGTGAATTGACCTCAAGCGAGAAGGAGCGGGCCGAGCACATAATGCTCGTAGATCTGGGTCGCAACGACATCGGCCGCGTCAGCCGCCCTGGCACAGTGCACGTTACCGAGTTAATGGAGATCGAGCGATACTCTCACGTGATGCACCTAGTCTCTCACGTGACGGGGGAGCTCGAACAAGGCCTGGACTGCTACGACGCCCTACGATCGTGCTTCCCCGCTGGCACACTGTCAGGTGCGCCCAAGATCCGTGCCATGGAGATCATCGCGGAGCTCGAGCCCGACAAGCGCGGGCCGTACGGCGGCGCCACCGGCTACTTCACCTTCTCAGGGAACATGGACACGGCAATTCTGCTACGCACCATGGTCGTCAAGAATGGCTTAGCCTACGTTCAGGCGGGCGGTGGCATAGTGGCCGATAGCGACGTCGGACAAGAGTACCAGGAAACCGTCGCCAAGGCATCGGCTCTCATGCGGGCCATCGACCAGGCGGAGGGAGCATCAGAATGATCCTGCTACTCGATAACTACGATAGCTTTACGTACAACCTGTACCAGTACCTGTGCGAGCTTGGCGCGGAGGTCAAAGTCGTCCGAAACGACGAGACCACGGTCGCCGATATCGCGGCCATGGAGCCCGAGAGGATCGTCGTGTCGCCGGGGCCCTGCACTCCCGAGAAGGCCGGTATCTCGAGCGACGTGATCCGCGAATTCGGGAGCCGCACCCCGACACTGGGCGTGTGCCTGGGCCACCAGTGCGTCAGCCACGCCTACGGAGGTACCGTGGGACCGGCGGGGGAGATCATGCACGGCAAGATGTCGATGGTCCACCACGACGAGAAGCGGCTCTTTCAGGGTATCCCGGACCCCTTCGAGGCCATCCGTTACCATTCGCTGGCCGTCTACCGGGACGACCTTCCCGACGAGCTCGAGGTCACCGCCTGGACAGACAAAGACATCATCATGGGCGTGCGGCACAAGACCCACCCGGTAGAGGGCATCCAGTTCCACCCCGAATCGATCATGACGAAGGCCGGCAAGGATATTCTTCGCAATTTCCTGGAGATGTAGCTTGGCGAGCGACCCGTCGTGAGGACACTCAGCACAGGACACGGTGAGCTGGAACTCCCAGCATTCCTCCCTGACGCGACTCGCGGGGCGGTTCGAGCGCTGGATTCGACGGACTCTGCCGCATGCGGCGTCGCGGCATTGATGGTCAACACGGTGCACCTGGCATCCCGGCCGGGCTCGTCGGTGATCTCGGCCATGGGTGGAATCCATAGATTCATCGACTGGGCCGGCCCAATCTTCTCCGACTCCGGAGGGTTCCAGGTCTTCTCGCTCACGACCGGGTCGCCCCAGCTGGCGAGAGTTTCTAAAGACGGGTTCTCTTACAGGTTCAACCGAAGCGAGCGCAAGAGGACTCTGTCCCCGGAGACGTGCGTCCGGAAGCAGTTCCAGATGGGCTCAGACGTGATCTTCTGCCTGGATCACTGCACGCACCCGAACTCGCCGCCCGACCTTCAGCGCGAGAGCGTCGAGCACACTGTCGAATGGGCGGCGAGAAGCAAGTCCGAGTTGATTCGGCTGAAAGAGAACGTGCGGCGAGAAGGGTACGACCCTCTCCTTTTCGCGGTCGTCCAGGGTGGGAGCAGCCACAAGCTACGACGCACTTGCGCCGAACGGCTGTTGGAGATCGGGTTCGACGGCTTCGGCTTCGGAGGTTGGCCCATCGACGCGGACGGTGGACTGGTAGATACGGTCGAGTACGTTTCGCAACTCGTCCCTGCGGAATTCCCGAAGCATGCCCTGGGCATCGGCAAGCCAGAGAACGTAGTCGCGGCCTTCAGGTCAGGCTACCGGCTGTTCGACTGCGTAATTCCGACCCGCGACGCCCGACACAAGAGGCTGTACGTCTACCCCGACGGCGAGCCTGAACTCGGCACAGGAGATGGGGTGTTCTACGAGCGGATCTACATCGACGCCAACCGAAACGTGAAGGAGAAGAGACCGGTGGACGAAACCTGCGATTGTCTCTGCTGCACTCGCTACTCGAGAGCGTATTTGCACCATCTTTTCAACGTCGACGACCACCTGGCGTACCGGCTCGCTACAATCCACAACGTGCGGTTCTACACGCGATTGATGGAGATGCTGCGAGCCGAGGACCGGCGGGGCCAAACTCCGTAGTAGGCCGCAGCCAACAAACGAACCTGACATGGCAACAGCGTCCAGCGAAGAAATCGTCGAAAGGCTCGTCCAGACTCGCAAGTACCGCCATATCTGCAAAGACACGCTGGAACGGATCGCGAGATGGTCGGTCGACCGCTACGAGACTTCCGGTCAAGCGCTCAAGGCGTCCAAGCGGAAGCTGCACCAGGTCCACGGGGCCTATTTCGACCGCGTCGATTTCGACAAGATCAACGACGCCGTGGCGACGCTACCGGCCATACCTGCCGAAGACCTCCTGCGCAGTACCTGCAGCGGTATACTTGAATCACACCAGTCGACGGCCGAGCGAATGGGCTTTCTCGCGGAGTTCTATCCGCCGATTTTCGACATCGTAGGCCAGCCGACCAGCATACTGGACCTTGCCTGCGGACTGAATCCCTTCGCCCTGCCCTGGATGACGCTCCAGCAAGACGTTCGATACCGAGCGTTCGACATAGACGTCCGCCTCATCGACACGATTAACGGGTTTTTCGCGCGTTTGGACCGCCCACCTCCGGCTGAGTGCCTCGATGTCCTCGGTCTACTGCCTGACATGGACGCGGACCTTGTCCTGCTCCTGAAGTCGGTCCCATGCCTCGAGCAGCAAGAGAAGGGTGCCTGCGAACGGCTGCTGAGGGAGCTACGTTACCGTTACGCCGCAGTCTCCTTTCCCGTCGAGACGCTGAGCGGGAGGCGCAAGGGCATGCGTGGGTACTACGAACGGTTCCTCAATGGTGTGATCGGTCAACTGGGGTTGACAGCCGAAACCTTGGACTTCCCGACCGAGACCGTCTACGTTGTCAGACGCGACGATTAAGCGCCCTGCTGCAAGACCAGGGCAACTCCTCCCGATAGCTTGCACCACATAGGCCACGGTATAATCGAGCTACCATTCTCCGAGGAGTCGCGCGTTCAGACAAGGCCATGAGTACCGGTACACAGCGCATCCTGGTCGTTGACGATGAACTCGATATCTGAGAACTCTTCGCTGCCGGCCTGAGCCAACAGGGTTTCGAGTGTCTCATGGCGGCCGACGCTGACCAGGCTTCCTATATCCTTGCAAAAGAAGACGTCGACCTCGTACTTTTCGACATCATGATGCTGGGGAAGTCGGGCATGGAGCTGCTTCCGGAGATAGTGGACGAGCACCCACAGGTTGCCGTAATCATGGTGAGCGTGGTGGGAGACATAGCGACGGGGCGTCGAAGCCATGCGACTGGGGGCGTACGACTACGTCACGAAGCCCGTACCCATCACCGACCTGGTAGTGCGGGTCGAGGCGGCGCTGTCCCGCCAGGCGCTACTGCTCGAGAATGTCGAATACCAGAGGTGGTTGGTACTGATGGTGGAGGAGCTTACCGACGCCGTTGAGGAGCAACGTCGTCAACTTACGGCCCTAACTAGGCTGATCCGGTCTGACGTCGGGCAGGGCCCGAACATGTCGGAGAAGACCATCAGGCTCCATACCGCACGGCTGGGATTCGAACGGGTCCTTCAGAAGCTGTCGGGGTTTACGAGCGAGAACGACGAAGCAGAGCCAGCAAGCGATTGACGGAAGCCCCACACCGAGATAACCAGCAGGTTCATGGCAACGAAATCTGACTCTATCGAGAACTCCGGTCCAATGTCGGCCCGGTAGTTGTGGAGGGACAGCCAAACGGCGATCAGGAACCAGCGGACCCACACGGCTACCCGCTGTGTATCGCGGTAGTCGTCGAAGACCGCGTAGGCCGGGACCTGCTCGTTGGCCACGTTACGAATCCATGCAAAACACCTCAATAGACGCACACATTTATCAATTAATTCGTACAGTTACGGGCGTTCACTGTTATTTCCCGCAACATGATGTGCGAAACGCAGCACAATGACTCTGGTGGGTCAACACAATCCAGACCAATGGTCGATAGGCGTGCTACCATGTGCGCATAGTACGTTTGTAACGTGTGGTTTCGCTGCGCTTGGGATAGCCTGCGGCACCAGGGATAAGTGACCTCGAACCATATGATCGTCGGGTCGAGCCACCTGCCCGAAACCAACACGTCTGGACGACATCGGCTCACCCGCCGGGACGTTCTCCTGTTGGGCGTGGCCATAGCGATTATAGTCTTGATTGCTATCGGCTCGATTCTGTTCCGCGACAGGATTGAGGACCTCAGCGGGATCGGATACGTTGGGATCGTCCTGGCGAACGCTATCGGCAGCGCGACGATCGTTCTGCCCGTACCCGCGATTGCAACCGTGATCGTAGGCGCGACTATTTGGAACCCGGTGCTCGTTGGGTTTGCCGGCGGCACGGGATCCACTATCGGGGAGTTCACCGCCTATGTTGCCGGGGCAAGCGCTCGTTCCAGCGTGGACCGCATCCTGGCCGACAACAAGTGGTATTCCAGGTCCAAAACGTGGATGCGCCGGCACGGGTTCCTGACCATCTTCATGCTGGCCATAACGCCCAACCCTTTTATGGACTTCGCGGGTCTCGCATCAGGTTCTCTTGGTTACTCAGCGTGGCGGTTCCTCGCAGCCTGCTGGTTGGGGAAGACGATCAAATATGTGTCAATCGCCCTGGCTAGCTATTGGGGCTCGGAAGCTGTCCTCCGCTTTTTCGACTAGGAAGCGACTACCCCTTCGGCCCGGGCGCCATTACGAGCCATTCCAACGCAGTTAACCGCAGGCGACGAACATCATTGACACGCGAAGCCGAAATATTTCCATTCGATCCTCCGCTCACGATTGAGGACCTTCCCAACCGCCTATCCCACAGCCGGACGAAGATGGCGCTACGGTTCACCGATGCAGAACGCCTGGCGGCTGACGAGGTCGCAGAACGGCTGGCCTACAACGATCGAATCGCCTACGCGATAGAGTTCAGCGCAACCCTCTCCGGGGCAACCATCGTACGGGCCGGCGGCAAGGGCAACTACCCGCTCACGAACAGCTTCGCGGACCGCATGCGGCGGCCGGCGGCCACGATTGCCGTGGGCGATAGCGCCCACCCCCTCCCGACGGTACGCCGCCAACAACCGACGGACCTATCGCACCGATAAGCCCATCAGCTTTCTACTCTCCATCCGATTCAAGGCCATAACCCGCTGCTGCTCTTTCCTGTTCAACGTGATTGTCTCCATGGTGACATTTTCACTGAACAGTTAAGGGGCGTCACAATCACTGACCTATCACATAAATGCATGTTTTACTTGACATCTTATGTGATAAGAGATTATGATGTAGTGTTTCGTTAGAAGCGCCTACGAAGGCGCAAGTTGTGAGAGGTCATGGTGGTTGACTTCAGGTCATGCCCTCGGTGTCGGGGCGACGTCGAAACCAAAGAAGATATGTTCGGTCGGTACGCCGAGTGCTTTCAGTGCGCCCACGTGACGTACGTCGAACCTGTGGGGCGAAATCGCACGGTGGCCATCGCTCGTCCAAAGCCCGGCCCGCCCAAAAAACGGAGCTCCCGCCGGAGCGCAGCGTAGATTCGTTTCATCTACGTAGACGGCCCCGCCCGACATGCGCGCGGAATCGTCGCTGATATAGGTATCAACATACCTTGACGTGTCCGAATCCGGTTGGTAGAGTCAGCGTCCAAAACAAGTATAAAATAGATTGAATAGATTGATGGAGGTCCGAAAGAAAGTGGCAAAATCGACCCCGGCAGAGGGGACCAACGTCGGGACCGAGCTCCCGGAAGCCCCTACTTGCGGTCACCAGTGGGTCATCGACAGCCCGGCCGGCCCGACCAGCCGTGGCGTGTGCCGTTTGTGTGACGAGGAGCGACAGTTCCAGAACTATATCGAAGGCTCATCCTGGGGCTATGACGTTCCGCTTGACCAACTCGCCGGTGGGTCACGGTTCCCAACCGGCGCTCGGCAGGGGCAAGAAGGGTCGGACGAGGACGAATAGGCCTTAGCTAGAACCAACGTATCCAATGCGCCACGGTCTCCGCGAGAGGCCGTGGCGCATTGGCGTTCTTCGCGGTGAGGCGTCGGCCCGTCGGATGCAATGGCTACACGCCGCGACTCCTAGCGGAACAGATCGGTGGACCTATCCCGTAGTAGCCCCGCGACGCCACCATCGCCGCCGGTGAAGGTCACGCCCCGAACTATGGCCACGGGGATGCCGTCGGCTTTGGCCATAACAAGCTCTGAAGCCGCCGCTATCTCGTCCGCTATCGCGATTCTCGTAACGTGGAGCGTCTCCCCGTGGGCATCGACTGTACCACGATAGTCCTTTATCGGCTCCATCCCAGCGACGCCGATGGCGAAGTTCACGTGCCCGTTGCGCCACGCCCTGCCGAACGTGTCCGACACCACGACCGCAAGGTCCGTTACGGGAATAGCGTCACAAAGGTGCCTGCGGATAGCGGCCGCGGAGCGGTCGGAGTCCTTCGGAAGGAGGGACACCGTCTCGTGGCCCGGTACGTTCGATGTGTCGATGCCCGCGTTGGCGCACACGAATCCGTGAATGGTCTCGGTAATCAGAATCCCTCGTTCCAGGTCCTTTCTGACGATCGTGCGGCTCTCACGCAGGACAAGCTCGACTATCCGGGGATTGCGGCCGCTCTCCGCTGCCAGCCGGAGCGCTTTCTTCGAAGGCTCCACGGTCGAAAGGTCAACCAGCTGTCCCTCGGCCTTGGAGACGATCTTCTGGGTGACCACCACGACGTCCCCATCCTCGATCGGCGTGCCTTGGGCGGAAGCTGCCTGGAGGACCATGGGCCCGAGCTCGTCGCCTGGGTGCACCTCTGGGATACCGGCGACCCCGATGATTTCCATTCGAGGGAAGATCCGTGGTGAAGATGCAGATTGGCCCACAACGGCGGCGTTGTAGCATGGGCTTATAAGCGTGTCAAACTTCCGGCACGCCGGGCGGGACCGGTCTGGCTCCGGCCCCGTAGGCCTCGAAGCGCATCTCGCCCGTGGTATACTCCCGACCGAGCGCGGCTTCCGTGCCGCAGCCGCCAACGGAGAAAATGGTCCTCCTTAGAAGCCTCCTCTTCGTACCTGGTAACCGTCCAAACATGCTGGAGAAGGCGCTCTCATTTAGCCCGGACGCCTACATCCCGGACATGGAAGACTCGGTGCCG
This sequence comes from Dehalococcoidia bacterium, assembly GCA_963579975.1. Taxonomy (GTDB): domain Bacteria; phylum Chloroflexota; class Dehalococcoidia; order Lucifugimonadales; family CAUZJF01; genus CAUZJF01. The sequence goes on along the minus strand of CAUZJF010000039.1, from coordinate 1,967 downwards.
CCGGCCGAAAAGAACAACGCCCGGCAGACCGTCGCAGAGTTCCTGCCCAAGCTCGGCGCAGCGGGCCCTTTGGTAGTGCCTCGGGTCAATGCCTGGGATACCGGCCTGATGGACGATGACCTCGAAGCGGCAATTAGTCCGAATACCTACGGGATATCGGTGGGTAAGATCAACGACGCCCAGGACATCCATCGCATCTCGGCCACGATGGACCGGCTCGAGGATACCGCCGGCATCCCGGGAACGACACGGCTGATTCCCTGGATCGAGACGGCCTCAGCCGTAGTGCACGCCTATGAGATCTGCACGGCGTCTCCTCGCGTGGCGGCCGTGGCGTTCGGAGCCGAGGACTTCACCAACGACATGGGCATAGAGCGCACCGAGGACGACAGGGAAGTCGCCTACGCCCGGAGCGCGGTGTGCGTCGCTGCAAAGGCGGCCGGTGTTCTAGCTATCGATACGCCTTACTTCAAGTACCGTGACGCGGAAGGACTGCGACGCGACGCGCGTGCAGCCCGCGGTTACGGTTTCCGTGGCAAGTGCGCCATCTACCCTGACCAGGTCGACGTCATCAACGAAGCCTTCTCCCCTACCCGATCTGAGGTCGAAAACGCTCTGCATGTCGTCGCCGCCTTCGAGGAGGCAGAGAGAAACGGTCGAGGCTCTACCTCTCTGGACGGCAAGGTGGTCGACGTGCCGGTTGTCAAGCGTGCTCATGGCCTGTTGGCGCTCGCTCGCGAGACCGGACGCGACATTCCAAACGAGGTATAGACTTGGCAGACAAGATACAACTCGAAGGAATGACCTTCTACGGGTTCCACGGCGTCAACGACGCCGAGAAGGAGCTGGGCCAACGCTTCGTCGTCGACATCGAGGTGTACCGGGACCTACGGCCGGCGGGGGCCTCCGACGATCTAGACGACACCGTCAGCTACACGCACGTGTACCGGATCGTGAAGGACGTAATCGAGGGACCCAGCCGCAATCTGCTTGAGAGCCTCGCGGAGATGATAGCCTCGAACGTACTCGATCGGCTAGAGGTGGAAGCCGTTGCGGTAAAGGTCCGGAAACCCGAAGTGCCCATCAAGGGCAGCATCCTCAGCCACACCAGCGTCGAGATATTCCGAGAAAAGGGCTAGCGCGACTACAGAGACGAGCGGGCGGTCACGATGGAGAAGCGCTCGTGATGCGGCGAAGAGGATGTGGTAGAGACGGCGGAGGGTACAGGTCGGTCGATCTGATACTGCTGGCGCATCTAGAGCCGCCCCAACGCCGGAGGCTCTTTTAGTGTGGGGAGCTTGTCGGCTGAGTTGAGCCAAGCGTAGTCAGGAAGCCCGCCCCGTGAGACCTCGGAGGTTCCCGTGATAATCCGTGAATTGGAAGGCTCGGACACCACAGAATACCGGACCCTCCGGCTGAGGGCGCTAGGAAAACACCCCACGGCGTTCGCCTCCTCGTATGCGTTGCAGCGCGGCTGGCCGCTAGACGCTTTCGCTGGTCGGCTTAGCAAGACCTCCGACTCTCCCGATGCCTTTATCCTGCGCTGTTTCGTGGAGGAAAGTCTCGCTGGTACGGTTGGGCTTCACCGAGAAGAGGGGCCCACGTGCATGCATGGGGCGGCAATCTTCGGCATGCACGTGGCTACCGAGCGACAGGATAAAGGGTACGGTCGGGCGTTGCTAGGGGCAGCCCTGGAGCGGGCACGCCAAATGGCTGGTGTCAAGGGCGGAGAGAAACTGTACCACCGTGGCGAAGCAAAACCGTCCCATTGGGGACGACGGTAACGGTCTGACGCTCGTAGTTCTGGCGGGAGTGTGATCGGGAAGGACGGAGGAGAGCAAAAACCGTCAGTTTGTCCTGTGGGCTACAGCCTTGACCGCCCTGGAAGGATGCCCCCGGAGTGAGGACAGGGGAGACGGGAATCGAGCTACGAGTCTTGGAGGTCGTTGTCCTGGAGAGGAACAGTT
>CAUZJF010000038.1:0-12059 GCA_963579975.1 Dehalococcoidia bacterium | reverse complement strand
CCTCGTTGAGACAACGCCCAGGTCGTTACGCCATTCGTGCGGGTCGGAACTTACCCGACAAGGGATTTCGCTACCTTAGGACCGTTATAGTTACGGCCGCCGTTCACCGGGGCTTCGGTTCAGAGCTTTGTCCCCCCGAAGGAGGACGAACAATTCCCCTTAACCTTCCGGCACTGGGCAGGCGTCAGCCCCTATACGTCGCCTTTCGGCTTAGCAGAGACCTGTGTTTTTGATAAACAGTCGCCTGGGCCACTTCGCTGCGACCCGAAAGGGCTCCATCCGGCGAGCGGATATCACCCCACGGGCACCCTTTATTCCTAAGTTACAGGGCTAGGTTGTCGAATTCCTTAACGAGGGTTCTCTCGTTCACCTTGGGGCTTTTACCCCTGCCCACCTGTGTCGGTTTGCGGTACGGTCACCAAAATCTCTAGCAACGAGGCTTTTCTCGACGGTATAGGGTCAGCGAAATCCCCCAGGGCTTGTGGCCCTAAAGTCTCCTCCTCCCTCAGCTCATAGCGCCAGAGTGGATTTGCCTGCTCTGGCATGGCCTTCGAAGGAGGACGCACCATATCCGATGGGCGCGCTCCGCCTACCTTTCCGTGTCCCCCCTTTGCGTTAAAACGAGAAATCGGTGGTACGGGAATCTTGACCCGTTGTCCATCGCCTTCGCTATTCGCTACGGCTTAGGACCGACTTACCCTACGCCGATCAACGTTGCGTAGGAAACCTTGGGCTTCCGGTGTCCTGGATTCTCACCAGGATTGTCGCTACTCATGCCGGCATTCTCACTTCCCAGCGCTCCACCCCGACTTACGTCAGAGCTTCGGTGCCCTGGGAACGCTCCCCTACCTCCCCCCGATAAATCGGGGGGACCGCGGCTTCGGTGGTGGACTTTAGCCCCGTTACATTTTCGGCGCAGGACCCCTCGACTAGTGAGCTGTTACGCACTCTTCAAAGGATGGCTGCTTCTAAGCCAACCTCCTAGCTGTTTTTGGGACCCCACTACCTTTCACACTTAGTCCACACTCCGGGACCTTAGCCTGCGGTCTGGGCTGTTTCCCTCTCGACAATGGAGCTTATCCCCCACTGTCTCACTCCCAGGAATCATCTTGAGGCATTCGAGGTTTGGTTGAGTTTAGTAAGCTCACGCCCCTTAGCCCATCCAGTGCCCTACCTCCCCAAGACTATCCTGAGGCTGTACCTAAATACATTTCGGGGAGAACCAGCTATCTCCGGGTTCGATTGGCATTTTACCCCTACCCACAGCTCATCCCAGCCTTTTGCGCCAGACACGGGTTCGGTCCTCCACTCCGATATTATCGGAGCTTCAACCTGGCCATGGGTAGCTCACCCGGTTTCGGGTCTAATCCAGACAACACACTGGACATAATGGGGATTCAGCCGCCGGCTTCGTCCCGCTAGTTCTTCCGTCCACGATCGAGGCCCGAAGGCTTCTCACGCTTCAAGAATCACAGGCGGGCGCTCCGCCGGAAGCATCGTCCCCGTCCGGTACACGCCCTATTCGGACTCGCTTTCGCTACGGCTCCGGAACTTCTATTCCTTAACCTAGCTGCCTAGATTAACTCGCCGGCTCATTCTTCAATAGGCACGCGGTTATCCTCGATACAAGATCGGGACTCCCACGGCTTGTAGGTCTACGGTTTCAGGTCTATTTCACTCCCCTTCCGGGGTGCTTTTCACCTTTCCCTCACGGTACTGGTTCACTATCGGTGGCCAAAGGTATTTAGCCTTGGAGGGTGGTCCCCCCAGCTTCCCACAAGATTTCACGTGTCCCGTGGTACTCAACAACACACCAGAAGCTTCCCCCTTTTCGCCTACAGGACTATCACCTTCCCTGGTCGTCCTTTCCAGGATCGTTCGGCTAAGGAGAAAGTTTTTTACTTCTTTTCCCGTACTGGAGTCGGGATAGGCGCGCGTTACAACCCCCGATCGGCATAGGGCTCCAGCCCACTGAGCCGATCGGGTTTGGGCTCTTCCCCGTTCGTTCGCCACTACTAGGGGAATCTCTGTTGATTTCTCTTCCTCAGGGTACTTAGATGTTTCAGTTCCCCTGCTTACCCCCCCTCGACAAGTCGAGGAGTGCTCCGGAATGACCCGGAGCGGGTTTCCCCATTCGGGCACCCCCGGCTAAGTTTGTCAGACAACTCACCGGGGCTTTTCGTAGCCTTACCACGCCCTTCATCGGCCTTTGGCCCCAAGGCATCCACCGTAGACCCTTAATAGCTTGACCCACATTAAGGATCGTTTATTTTTTCGCGCAGGATTCAGTTGTTAAAGAGCAAAAAAGACGGCTGGGCAGTCCCAGCCGTCGCTGAGGAGTTGCCGTCGGAGGCTCTATGTTATGGAATAATGTAACGCATAAGTTGATTCGATGCGGTGAATCCGATTATAAGAGATGCCCACGATCAAGTCAAGACGAATCTCACGGCCGATGCGTGCCAATGCCCGCACGTCGCAGACCGAGAGCGGGCGCATCCGGCGTGCCGCTAGCGACCACACCACTCCTCACGGCAAATACCATAGTAGGCGGCGTCTAGTCTCCGGCCGCGGCCCTTGACGGAGCTAGGCAGAACCCCTTCAAGGGCCATGCCCAGTTTCTCCATCACCCGCACCGACCGCTCGTTGCGCGGGTCCGTTACACCATAGATTTTCGCCTACGAATGAGCGCTGAATCCCCAATCGATCACGGCCGCCGCAGCCTCGGCGGCGAAGCCTTTGCTCCAATGCACCCGGCCGATCGCGTAACCGATCGCGGCCGTTTCGTTCTTCGAGTCGATGCCGAGATACACCTCGCCGATGACCTAGGTCCCCAGCACGATGGCGAAGGATGGGTTGGTCTCCCAGAACGCCAGCAAAGCGCGAGCGATATACTCCTCGGCTTGCGACGCTCGTACAGCTGAGCGACATTCAAGAGATAGTCGGACCACGCAGGGTCGCTGGGGAGAGCCAGTATGGCGTCTACGTCGTCAACTCTGAAAGGGCGAATAAGGAGTCGCTCGGTCCTCAGCTCAACGCGGCCGCCTTCTTCGTCTCCGCCGAACAGGCTAGCCAACCGGCGGGTCTACCTCGACCCGCGCGAGCAGGTCCAGCGGCGCCGAGTCGAGAAGGGCCGCGGCGTCCGCCGGGTCGAGGCCGGAGCCCCTGGCGACGTCCATGGCGTAGTCGCGGGTCAGCAGGTCTTCTGGCGCGTGGGCGTCGGAGTCGAGGACCATCCTCGCGCCCGCCTGCCGCGCGACCCCCACGACGTGGCCGTTGGCCAGTCCGTGGCCCTTTCGGGCCGAAATCTCGAGAAAGATCCCGTTCCTGGCCGCGATCGAGGCGTCCTCCGGCGTGATCAGGCCAGGATGAGCGAGAATGTCTACGTGGGTGGACCGCACCGCGGCGCCGTTGGTGCCAGGCTCAACGGGTTCCATGATCGTCTCGCCATGTACATTGACCACCCGTGCGCCCATCCGCTTCGCCTCCCTCGCCAGGTCGTCGATATCCTCTTTGGGGCAGTGGGTGATCTCCACGCCGGGCAGCGCCCGGATGTCCCAACGACGGTTGGCGGCCTCACACTCCCGGATCAAAGCATCGAGGACCCACTCCATGTTGCCCGGTCCGACGTGGTCGGTCACCGCGATGACGCGGTATCCGATCGCATGGGCCCGCCGGATCAGCTCTGCGGGCATCAGCATCCCGTCACTCAGGAATGTGTGGGTGTGGAAGTCGTACATTTTTTCAGCACTCCGATGTTTTGTCCGCGTAGGATGGTAACATTTGCCTGATGATAAGATTATCTGATAATTAGATTATCCTACATGACAAGGAGATGGCAATGCGGCAAAAGACTGTGACCAAAGCTCCGTCTACTGAAACACGCGAAAGGATCACTGCAACGGAACTCGCGAAGTCGCTATCGGACATCTTGAGCCGGGTGTACTACCAAGGGGAGAGCTTTGTCATTGAGAGGAACGGCCAGGTTGTTGCAGCCCTTATGCCGCCCGAGAGCCATACGGGCGTAACCCTCGGAGAGCTCGTGGCGAAGCTCCGAGAGAGGGGGCTGCTCCCTGTAGACGATAAGTTCGCGGACGATCTTGAAGCGATCCAAGCCTCTCAGCCTCTGCTCGGGGACACTCCATGGGACAGCTGGTCGATTCGAGCGTGTTCATCCACATCGAACGCCGAGCGTCCGAAGGCAACCTCATAGAGGTTCTCGAAGGGAGGCAGCTTCTGGCAATAGCTGCGGTGTCCATTTCGGAGTTGCTCGTTGGTGTGCACAGGACCGATTCGCCAGCTCGTGCACTCAGGCGGCAGAGATTCGTTGAGACGATCCTAGAGAATGTTAGCGTAGAGCCATTCGATCTAGCGGTCGCCGAAACCCACGCCCAACTGTGGGCAGAGTTGGTTTCCCAAGGGCAACTCATCCCGGCTCACGACCTGCAGATTGCAGATACGGCACTGGCCCACGGCTACGATCTCCTTACGTACGATCTTCGCGATTTCAAGCGAGTTCCCAGCTTGGTCGTTGAACAGCCCCCGAGCTAGATCACCCCGTCCCCAACGCCGTCCTCATGCGCTTGACCGCGTCCTTGGTGCTGCCCATGTAAAATTCGACGCCGTCTTCGGGGTGCGCTATCTTCAGGGACACGAATACGGGCCCTCGCAGTTCGAGGATAGTCGGTAGCTCGCTGACGAAATCCTCCAGGTTGTCGAAGGTCATAGTTTGCGCGGGAAGCCTGCGCCGCGCGCTATGGACTCCAGATCGAACGTGCCGGCGCCGGGTATGGGCTGGCCGCCGGTCGTCGCGTAGACGCCGTCAACGAAAGCGAAGTGCACGAGGTTCTCCGGGCCCTGGCCTGCGATGGTCACCAGTGACCCAAGATTCATGAGCAGGCCGCCGTCGCCGTCCAGCACCAGGACCTTGCGGTCGGGCTGGGCCATCGCCAGGCCCAACCCCACAGACGAGGCCTTGCCCATGGCGCCGAATATTGGCAGGTCCAGCTCGAGCTTCTCGGACACCTGCTCCCAGTATCGGTTTGGAGTCATGGTGCCGACGATCAGCGCATCGCCGCGATGGCGGTGTATCGCTTCGATAGCTTCGTTAATCAGGATCATAGGCCTCCGCCGATCTTGGATTCGACGCAGAGAGCGCGGAGAACTCTGAAAGCAGGCGTCGAACGGACAGGGCGCATTGTACGTCCAGCCGGTAGACGATTCAAGCAGTTCCAGAATGCGGAAGACTCGCGGAGCAGCTATGGGGTCCTATCGCGACTATCGTACCGCATCTCCTGTGGCAGGGCGTCGATCAGCCCGAGAGACACGAGCGTGCGCTCGGTGACGAACTCCACCACGTCGTCGATTCCCTGATGACCAAGGTAGAACGCCGGCATTGGAGGAAGGATCGTGGCTCCCAGGCCCGCGAGCTTGGCCATGTTCTCCAGGTGAATCGCGTTGAGTGGGGTCTCTCTCGGAACAAGCACCAGGGGGCGCCGCTCCTTCAGACAGACGTCAGCGACCCGCCGGATTAGGTTGTCGGCCAGGCCGTGGGCTACAGCCGCGACCGTCGCCATGCTGCATGGCACAATGGCCATCCCAGCCGTGGGCACCGAGCCGCTGGCAATGGGGGCCGCCAGGTCGCCATGAGCGAAGTACGTGAACCTTCCGCTGTCCCCCCAACGCTCGAGCGCGTCGCCGAAGGACTCGGTCACCTCTTCGCGCCACACCATCCTGGCGGCAGCCGACGCCGTTGCCATAACGGTGATTTCCAATTCGAGCAGCCGGTCGATCACCGAGCGCGCCATAATCGCGCCGCTGGCGCCTGTGATCCCTACCACCGCTGGATGGTCGTTACGTGAGGTCATCTCGGATAGGGTGTGATCAAAACCAGGCGGAACCACCGTGTCAGAACAACGGCCCAACTTGGGCGGAACGCTTCGGGCGCATGCAATGCGCCCCTACAAATGCCGAAGATGCCTACCATTTTTAACCACACCCTCTCGGATAGCTCAGCTCGACATCGAGACCGATACCAGTACGCCCACGAAGATCGCCGCCGACACGACGGCGTTAATCCTCATGAACGCGACCCCAAGCCTTGACAGGTCATCGGGAGACACCATGTGATACCTGAGGACTAACAGCACCGCGGCGAGGGCACAGCCGATGTAGTAAGGGTACGCCAAACCCATCCACACACCAAGCCCGACAAGACATGCCACCGCCAGAACGTCCAGGGACCTCGACCAGCGGAAGGCGGCCACCGTCCCGAAGCGAGCCGCCACCGAGTGATATCCCGCGCGAAGGTAGAACTCGCGGTCCTGGGCGTGGTACAGGATGTCGAAGCTCGCGGCCCACAACGCCACGGCCGCCGACAGCAGTACCGGCTCCCAGCTCAAGGCACCGTTCACACCGATCCAGCCGGCAGAGGGAGCGATGGCCAGCGCCCATCCCAGCAGCAGGTTCGCCGCCCACGTGAAACGTTTCGCGTACGGATAGGCGATAAGATAGGCCGCCGCGACCGGGGCGAGGGCAAGCGCGAGAGGGTTAAGCCGGGAGGCGGCCAGGAGGAAAACGCCGAGCGATACCCCCGCCAGCAGCATCATCTCGGAGCCCTTCAGGACACCCGCCGGCAGATGTCGACCGGCCGTCCTGGGATTGGCCGCGTCTATGTGCCGGTCGATCAATCTGTTCGCGGACATGCCAAGGGTGCGAGCGCTGACCATGGCGACGGTGATCCAGAGGAGCTGACCCCATGTGGGAAATCCTCCGGCGGCGAGGACCATGCCCGTGTATGCGAACGGCAGGGCGAAGACACTCTCCTGAAACCTGACCGCCGCAAGAAACATCGGCGCCTTCTTTATCAGCGGCAGCGGCGCCACGACCGTGTTCAAATCCCGTACTCGCTCCACTTGCTATCCACCAACCGCTTGATCTCCCGGCTCATCACGATATCCGACGGCCACTCCCTGGAGCGCCCGTCCATTCTGCCCTTCGCGGTCGCGTCGATGCCTATCTTGCTCCCGTATCTGGGGCTGGCCGCAGCATGGTCAAGGTCGTCGAGCGGCCCGTCGACGACCACGATGTCGCGCGAGGGGTCTATGTTGGCGGTTACCCGCCAGGCGACCTCGGACAGGTCCTGCACGTTCACGGAGTGGTCTACCACTATGATGGTCTTTGCAAGCATGAGGAGTCCCAGGCCCCAGAGCACGTACATCACTTTTCTTGCGTGCCCCGGATACTCCTTCTTTATCGACACCAGCAGGAGGTTGTGGAATATGCCCTCCGCCGGCATGTTGACGTCCACCACCTCGGGCAGCGTGAGCTGTAGCGCTGGGAGCATCAGCCGAGCCCCGGCGCTCCCCATGAAATAGTCCTCCGTCGGCGGCCTGCCGACCATGGTGGTCGGGTAGATGGGCTCTCGTCGGTGGGTCATGGCGGTCACGTGAAATACCGGGTAGTCCTCGGCCGGGGAATAGTAGCCCGTGTGGTCCCCGAAAGGTCCCTCGGCGCGCAACTCTCCAGGGGTGACGTAGCCCTCCAGCACGATCTCGGCATGGGCGGGCACCTCCAGGTCGACGGTCTTGCATTGGACCATCTCCACCGCCCGCTCTCGAATCAGGCCGGAGACCATGATCTCGTCCATGTCCGGCGGAAGCGGCAGCGAGCCGGTCCACATGGTCGTTGGGTCCCCACCCAGGGCCACGGCCACGTCGAGACGCTCCATGCCCGCCTCCTCCGAGGCCCTGTAGTGGTGAGCACCGACCTTGTGGGTCTGCCAGTGCATCCCGGTCGTTCGGGCGTCGTAGACCTGCATGCGGTATGTGCCCACGTTGCGTCTGCCCGTCACAGGATCGCGGGAGATGACCAGGGGCAGCGTGATGAACCGGCCGGCGTCTAGCGGCCAGCACTTCAGGGCCGGAAGCGTGTTGACGTCGACGTCGTCCCCAACGACGACGACCTCCTGACAGGGAGCGCGGCTCACCGTCTTGGGTTGGGCCCGGGCGATCCCAGCCAGGTCTCCCAACGCCTTCAGCTTGTCGACCAGGCCGGTCGGCGGACCCTGTACCATACCCAGTAGCTTTCTGACCCGATCGGTCAGCTCACTCAGGTCCTCGACTCCAAGGGCCCACGCCGTCCGCTGGTGAGTGCCATAGAGGTTAATGACGACAGGCATCTCATAGCCCCGGACGTTCTCGAATAGCAGCGCCGGCCCGCCTGCCTTCACCGTCCTGTCCGCCAGCTCGGTGATCTCCAGTTCACTGCTCACCGGGGCATCGACACGGCGCAACTCTCCCTTGTCCTCAAGGAAGGTGATGAACTCGCGAAGATCTCTGAACCTCATTGGCCGTGCAGGCGCTCTCAGCCCTGTTCCAGAGCCGCAGCTCGCAGCTCCGTCGATGACACGTCGTACCTGAACTTGCTCTCGGGTATTGGGGCGAACATGTCCTCGAATTCTCCCGGAACCGCCACGTCCTCCAGGGTGCGAAAGCCTCCCGCATCGGCGCGTCCGGCGACGAGGAAACGGCACCCGGCTCGGCGTATGGCGGCGAGCGCATCAAGCATTTTGTCCCGGTCGCCGCCGTGATACCGGGCATCCACAAGCCGCACCGCCGTGTCCCAACCGATCACGAAGCTGCACCCCGGGAAGAGCTCCGCCTTCTCGTAAAACCTCGCGGCCCTAGTGAGAACGACTGGCCGCTTTCCGGCGAACTGAGCGACCCGCGTCCGGACCTCGTGTTCTTTCAGCATAGGCTTGTCCACGTTGGCTACCGACAGCTCGAAGCTCACGTCGGCATTGAGCATGGCCGCCGCCACTTCCGCCAGGCGCTCGTGCCCTCCGTGGAGCGGGTCGAACGACCCCGGCAGCACGCCGCCCTTGACCTCCAGGTCGGCAGCCATTCCACCGTCGGTCCGGACCGTTACCGTGCCTATGTCCCCGGCCAGCAAGCTGTCGAGAAGGTCGCCATGCTCCGTCGTGGTCACCTTCAGGCCTTCGGAGTCTTGCAGACCGAGCGGGAGCCTGGACTCGACGCCACTCGCTATGGACAGAGCCCGCAGGATTACCCGGCTGACGACCTCGTCTTCGCCGGCGCGGTCACGGCGCCCCTTGACTAACACAACGCCATACGTGGACGCCCCGTGCGCCATCCAGGAAGACACGAAACAGCCGTGGGGACCCATCTTTGGCCGGTCGGTAGCGATGGTGGCTGTGCATCCGATTCCCACGGTGTCGGCGCCGCCCGGAGCCAGCAGGAGCGATCGGTGGTATGCGCAGCGGGCCATCGCCTCGGCCGTCTCCCGGGACACCACCCGCTCCGGCTCGTATCCCAGAAACCGGACCAGCGACGAGGCCGAGTATGGCACCTGCGCCTCGAGCACCGTGCGAGAGGCCCCTGGCACGGACAGCAGCCAGGTCAGCGCCTGCGCGCCCCCCCCAGCGACGACTAGAACCGCCAACCTGCCAGAATCGTGAAGCTTCTCGACTTGCTCCTCAACCAAAGGATCCATTCGCGCTCCCGCAGCATGCTACTTCCTTGAGGTGCGGCTGATGTCAATATAGAACGGCAGCCGTGCCATCCACAAGGCCGCGAACGTGCAAAGCCCCTGTAGCGTGATGTTAGTACACACTAGAGGGGCTCCAGGATACCATCTTCGATCTACGGGCGTCGCGCGCTATCTCCGGGAACGGACGCTAGCCACGGGTGCCCCCTCTTCGCCCTCGGACTTGTGCCGGCGCCTGTTCATCGGCAGGCGCTTTCTCCCCCTCCACAGCCTCTGCTTCGGCGACAGGCGCCTCATCCACACCCTTACTTGTATCCCTGCTATATACTGTCCCCACAGACATATACAAACTGAAAGAGTTTGAACTTGCCACTAACCAACGCCGCAATCTCGATTATTTGTGGCCTGGCAGGTGCTTACACTTTTTTTCGTCTAGTAAAACAGCGTCGCTCCTTCATCGACCGGATTGTAACCGAAGAGGACCTACGCCTGGCATGGATGATCGCTGTTTTTCTTCTAACCCCGTTAGGAGTGCTAATTCACGAGGCAGGACACTATCTGACGGCCGAGTCCTACGGTGCAACGAACGTTGAGCTCCATCATCGCGGTTACTGGGGATTTGTGACCTACCAGTCCGGACCCTCATTCGGTACTGGCAAGACAGTGGTGGTGTCCCTCGCAGGGCCCGGCGTCAGCGTCCTCTTGGGATACCTGAGCCTGGGATTAGCTGCTTGGCTGCCGACAAGAATAGTATTCAAGTACACGTTGGCGTTCTTCGGGATGGTTATCGTCTCTCACACGCTCATCGGATATCCTCTTATCGACCTGACATCCGAGCTTAAGGGTGACTTTTACAACATCTACACCCTAGTGCCGATACCGGAAAAGATCGTAGTCGCCGCCATTCATGGCCTACTACTTGGTCTCCTCGTACTTTCATGGAATCGTGTAAGCAACCAGCTACTGTTGGACAAATCAGGGATCAGGAAGATTACTGTTATGAGGAACCAAGTGTAGCTCTGAGTCATATTCGAGGCCTCCGACTCAACCACTCCCAACCTGATACCACCCCACATGATTGAACCGATTGGCTCCAAGAAGCCGCACTTCCGGTAGGCGAACCAGGAGATGAACCCCTAAGTTTTTCCTGGATCATAGCTGAGCAGAAGAAGGGTTCAAACGGTTCGATGGATTTCAGGATTTGCAACACTACACCACAGCCTTAATAGCATCCTCGCTATCACGACACGCCTAAGGCCCCTATAGGCACCAACTTTTGGCACAGGTATCTATGTATGATTAAAAGGAACGCCATGAGTCTGGTTGGGTTCCAGTTGTCCCGATGGTACACTTAGCGTTAGGAGGACTGGATTATGGGAATGGTCAAGGTACAATTGGTGGACATGGTCAACGGGGAGCCACTCACCACCCCAGACCAACCTGCCGAGTTGGATGACTCCCTCTCAGCGACCGATCTTGTGGGACAGATCCTCGACCTCGTGGGGCGGCTCCCGGAAGGCCATCTGATAGAACCCAAAGCCACTAAGATCGTGAACAAATCTCGCCGGGCCGAGTTGAGCTCTCAACAGAGCCTGGCCGATGTCGGCACTGAAGATGGAGACACTCTGGCCTTGTACTACAGCACCGTTTTCGGAGGCTAACGTTTGACCCGCACCGAAGAAGTTTGAACGCAACTCTCGGCGCGGAGGGCAAGAACGGCGCTGGAGCACCTATTGTAAGCAATGACTTCTTTTCGAGACCAACGGATAAACAACGACTACCGAGAGCTTATGCGGCTCCAGCGGCAGCTAAACGGTGTGGGCCGGACTAAGCTGCAGGTTAGTCCCCAAGGGCGTCCACCCTATCAGGCGTATAACCTCACCTTTTTCTGCGGCGGCTACGTTGACGACCTGGGAACCGTTCAGCGACGCCATCAACTATTCCTCGAGTTTCCCCGAGCCTATCCCCTTGAGGCTCCTCCCACATTCAAGCGTGTATCACCGCTTTTGCATCCCAACATCTACCCTCATGGGGTCTTCTGCCTCGGCTTCGAAGGCGACCGTAAGTGGCGTCCTAGTGTCTCGCTGGAAAGCCTGGTATTGCATGTCAGTCGGCTCATCCGTTTCGATCCGGACTGGGTCAACCTAACCCCGCCGGCCAACAGGACCGCCGAGTTCTGGGGACGATTCATGAAGGACTTCAGGACACCCGTGGACGACGACGCCTTCGTTTCGGGAGAAGAGTCCGAATCCGCCGTGGCTACACCCACAGAGAGCCGGATCCAGCGGCCGGTTCAGCCTCGTGCAAGACCGGCCATCCGAATAGGCCCAGGACAACCCAGAACCCGGTCTGAGACGGACCTGAGGGAGTTCCCTCAAAGGAACAGGCAGAGACCCATTGGGCCCATACGCATAACCCGTAACAATTCGAACTCGTGACTACACCAAGAGGTAGTCCAACCATGGAGACTAACCGAGGGAGACAGCCTATCCCATTTCGACTCCCGCTGGTGGAAGAAGGTTTTGAGCGAATCGACGCCAGTGGAGAGATCTCGT
>CAUZJF010000037.1:0-12254 GCA_963579975.1 Dehalococcoidia bacterium | reverse complement strand
TGGCGCCTGTTGAGTGTCTGAGACCCGCCGTGTACATTTGAGTCCGGCAACGTGACGGAGTGCTATAAGAGAGGAGGCAGTCCATGGCAAGGGTCCCGTATGTATCCAGAGGTGATTTGCCACCAGATAAGCAGCCGATTTACGACGAGATTGCGGGAAAGAGGGGCGGAGTGGCCCATGTCTTTCAAGCACTACTCAACAACCCGGACGCCACGGAGGTCGTGGCCAAAGTCGGCGAGTACGTCCGATATGGATCCCTTCTGGACCCGGCAATTCGGGAGACTGCAATCCTGAGCACGGCCAGAGAGTACAACAACGACTACGAGTGGGCTCAACACCTGCCTGTGGCGCGAGAGGTAGGGGTAAGAGAGCAGGTTATCGATGCTATTCGTAGCGGTCGAGCACCGATGGGGTTACCGGCCAAGGAGGGGGTATTCGCCCAGGCGGCCAAGGAGCTTGTCCGAGAAAGGACCCTCAGCGATCGAACGTTTCAGGCCGTCGAGCACCTTCTCGGTCCGCACCAAACGATCGATCTTATCGTTCTGGTGGGCTACTATTCGATGCTGAGCCAAGTGATAAGTGCGTTGGGTGTCGAGCTGGACGATGGCCTGGAGTCTGACCTGATAGGTGACGGCTAACAGTCCCTCGAATACGGTAACGCAGGAGTTCCCGACTGCTAAACCCGGTCGCGTGGCTGCTATAATTGGCGCTCTCATGAGGAGCTACCGCTAGATGGCGTTGTCTCGGACAGGCGCACAATTGGACACGTTGCTGAAGGAGCTTGGCGACGGGCTCGTGATGCGTCGAGGCACGGTCGAGGACGCGGACGCGCTGGCCGACTTCCAGGCGATCACGAACAGCAGTACTGAGGAGCCCGACGAGGGAATCCGGCACTGGACGCGGGACATGGCGAGCGGTGGTATGCCCGGCTTCGACCCGAGCGATTTCACCATTGTCGAGGACTCAGCGACGGGCGTGATCGCCTCGTCGTTGAACCTCATCTCCCAGACGTGGACCTACGGCGGAGTCGAATTTGGCGTCGGGCGTATCGAGCTGGTGGCCACCCACCCCAACTATCGCCGCCGGGGCCTGGTCCGCGCCCAGATGGAAGTGGTCCACGAGTGGAGCGCCGCCCGGGGCGAGATGGTACAGGCCATCACCGGGATTCCGTGGTACTACCGGCAGTTCGGGTATGAAATGGCGTTGGAGCATGCCGGAGGGCGTTCGGGGGAAGCATTAAACGACGTGCCGGATCGAGCAGGACAGGTCGAGCAGTTCACGCTGCGGCCCGCTACGCTCGAGGACCTGCCGTTCGCCTCGCGTCTGTACGAGCGCGGCGCCGAACGCCACCTGGTCTCGTGCGTTCGGGGCGACGAGATGTGGCGGTACGACCTGGACGGCCGCAGCGAGGACGGGACCCATCGTCGCGAGATGTGTATGATCGAAGACCGTGCCGGCAGGCTGGTGGGGTGCCTGCTGCACGCGGGGGCGCTGTGGGGGACGAAGCTCGCGGCCACGCTGTTCGAACTGGAGCCCGATGTGTCGTGGGAGGCGGTGACGCCTAGCGTGGTCCGGTACCTGTCGGAGACGGGCAGGGAGTATGCCGCGCGGAACGGAGGCGGCTTTGACGCGGTTCTCTGGGGGCTGAGTAGCGAGCATCCGGCGTACGAGGTGTCGGGCCTGATGCCTCACGCGGAGCGTCCCTACGCCTGGTACCTCCGGGTGACTGACGTGCCGGCTTTCGTGTCGCGAATCGCGCCGGTGCTGGAGGACAACCTGTCGAGCTCGCGGGCGGCGGGGTACTCCTGCGACCTGAAGATCAGCTTCGTGGGCGACGGACTCCGCATGGCCTTCGAGGACGGCCGGCTAACGGCCGCCGAACGATGGATGCCGACGCAGCTCGACAGCCGCCTTACGGCCCGAGTGCGTGACGCGTTGTTTCCCGACCTGACGTTCCTGCAGCTGCTGTTCGGATTCCGGTCGGTGGAGGACCTGGAGTACGCTTTCCCGGACTGCCGGGCTAGCTCGGACGGCGCGCGGGGGCTGCTGAATAGCCTGTTCCCAAAGCGGGTGTCGAGCGTCTGGGGCATCGAGTAGGAATTACTGCGGAGGTCGCATCCTTCGACGGGCTCAGGATGAGCGGAACGCTGGCTGGGGGCTCGGTGGTGAATTGACGGAGGTTGTGAGATGGTCTGGGTTGTAGTGGCTATCGCGGTGGTGATTGGAGGGTCGGCCCTTATCGTGGCGATCGGAGCCCGCCTGCCGAAGGAGCATGTCGTGTCTCGGAAGGCGGTGTTCAACCGGCAGCCGTTGGAGATATGGGAGGTCATCGCGGACATAGGCAACCAGGCCTCGTGGCGGACGGACCTGCAACGCGTCGATCGCGTGCCCGACCGAAACGGGCGTCCGGCGTGGGAGGAGACCGACAGGCGCGGTCAAACGCTGACGATGGAAACGGTGCAGTCGCTGACTCCACGTCGGCTCGTGCGGCGGATCGCCGACGAAGACCTGGATTTTGGGGGAAGCTGGACGATGGAGATCGGGGAGTACGGAGAGGTGACGTCGTTGACTATCACGGAGAACGGCGAGATCGACAACCCCGTTTTCCGGTTCGTCTCTCGTTTCATCACGGGCCAATCGGCGACTATCGACGAGTACCTGACGGCGCTTGGGACGAAGCTGGGCGTCGAGGTCACGATAACGAGTGGGTAAATCCGGTACCTCGGATCAGGAGACAGAGGCGGCGAGACGATCATCGTCTCATCGGACATCACAGGATGGCAAGTAAGTCCAAAGGCGAATGGCGAGACGAAACTCTCGGGCCGGTCAAGAAGCGGTTCGGAGAGCTACGCGACAGTTTCGAGACGGACTCGGGGCTGGAGGTCGATGCGGTCTATGCGCCAGAGGACGTAAGCGACCTCGACTACGAACGGGACCTGGGTTATCCGGGCGAGTACCCGTACGCCCGCGGCGTGCAGCCCAACATGTACAGGGGACGTGTCTGGACGATGCGGCAGTACTCGGGGTTCGCGTCGCCGGAGGAGTCGAACCGGCGCTACCGCTACCTGCTCGACCAGGGGCAGACGGGGCTCAGCGTCGCCTTCGATCTACCCACGCAGATGGGCTACGACTCGGACCATCCGTTGGCCGTCGGCGAAGTGGGCCGGGCGGGCGTGCCGATCAGCAGTCTCGCGGACATGGAGATACTGCTCGAAGGCATCCCGTTGGACAAGGTGAGCACGTCGATGACGATCAACGCCACGGCGTCGATCTTGCTTGCGCTGTATATCGCCGTGGCCAAGAAACAGGGCGTCGAGCCGGCCCGACTCGACGGCACGATTCAGAACGACATCCTCAAGGAGTACATTGCCCGGGGCACCTATATCTATCCGCCTGAAGGGTCGATGAGGCTTGTCACGGACGTCTTTCGGTATTGCACCGAGAACGTACCCCGTTGGAATACGATCAGCGTCAGCGGCTACCACATGCGCGAGGCAGGGGCGACGGCGGTGCAGGAGCTGGCGTTCACGTTCACAAACGCAATCGCGTACGTCGACGCGGCGTTGGAGTCTGGCCTTGGCATAGACGACTTCGCGCCCAGGTTGTCGTTCTTCTTCGTGGCGCAGAGCAATCTGTTCGAAGAGGTAGCGAAGTACCGCGCGGCCCGCCGCATGTGGGCCAAGATCGCGCGAGAGCGGTTCGGCGCCGAGAACCCGCGGTCGTGGATGCTGCGATTCCATACGCAGACGGCAGGTGTGACGTTGACGGCCCAGCAGCCGGACAATAATACGGTACGGACGACGGTCCAAGCACTGGCCGCCGTCCTCGGCGGCACACAATCGCTTCACGTGAACTCCCGCGACGAGGCGCTGGCGCTGCCGACGGCGGAGGCGGTCCAGCTTTCGTTGCGGACACAGCAGATACTGGCACATGAGAGCGGCGTAACCGAGACGGTCGACCCGCTGGGGGGGTCGTACTACATCGAGAGCCTGACGGATAGGGTCGAACAGGCGGCGTGGAAGTATATCGACGAGATCGACCGAATGGGCGGCGCCGTCGCCGCGTTGGAGACGGGCTACCAGGCCTCGGAGATCCACGAGAGCGCTTACAAGCTCCAGCGGGAGATCGAGGAGGAGGAACGGATCGTCGTGGGCGTGAACCGGTACCAGGGCCCGGCCCCGCCGGTCGGCGAGCTTCAGGGCATCGACCCGGAGGAGACGCGCAAGCAGATCGCCCGGGTGAAGCAGATTCGCGAAGAGCGGGACGGGGTCGTGGCGAGCGCTGCGTTGGCGGGCCTCGATGAGGTAGCGCGGGGCAGTGACAATACCGTGCCTGCGATCCTCGAGTGCGTCGAGGCGTACGCGACGGTGGGCGAGATCGCGGATGTGTTTCGCGGCGTTTTCGGCGAGCAGCGAGAGGCGGGGTCAGGGGTTATGGGTTAGGGCCGCAGGCTGCATGTTTTGTGGGATTGTTGCGGGTGAAGTGCCGAGTCACGTCGTGTTTGAGGACGAGGTGACGGTCGCGTTCCTGGACCGGCGGCCTGTGTTTCCGGGATACGCGCTGCTGGTGCCGAAGGAGCATGTCGAGACGCTTGTCGATCTGCCAGACGGCCTCCTGGGGCCGCTTTTCTCCAACGGGAGGCTGCTGGCGGCCGCGATGGAGCGGGGTCTGGGCGCGCACGGGTCGTTTGTCGCGATCAACAACCGGGTGAACCAGAGCGTGCCTCAGCACCACGTTCACGCGGTGCCTCGCAGGCGAAAAGACGGCCTGCGGGGGTTCTTCTGGCCGAGGCAGAAGTACGACAACGAGATAGAGGTGCGGGATGCGATCAGAGGAGCCGTGGCGGAGCTGTCGGCAGCTCGCGGTTCGGGAACGTAGGGACCGGCGGCGCCTTTGGGGTGTCCCACTAGATGGGGGTAGATTTGCAGCGAGATACACCGGCCTGCGTAGCGCGGGACATCAACCATGTTTGCATCGCGGTGCGCGACATCGAGGAGACGATGCGGTTCTACGAGGTCGCATTCGGCGTGGGCCCGGCGGAGATCGAGAGGGTTACTGACCAGGCAGTTATCGCGGCCATGGTCACCGTTGGTAGCTCACAGCTTGAGTTCATCCAGCCTATGGACGCCGATAGCGGGGTCGCCAAATTCATCGAACGCCGTGGGGAGGGACTGCACCACATCTGCTTTGACGTCGATGACCTCGAGGCGACGCTGGAGCGGTTGGACTCCGCGGGGATGGAACTGATCGACAAGACGCCGCGAAAGGGCCTGGCGGGGATGATCGCGTTCGTTCATCCGAGCTCGACGAGAGGTGTCCTCGTCGAGCTCGTAGAGCGCAGCGAAAACAGGGGGTGACGGGCGTGCCATCGGACATCATACGTGTGCTGGTCGCCAAGCCGGGTCTGGACGGCCACGACCGCGGCGCTAAGGTAATCGCCAGGGCGCTGCGCGATGCGGGCATGGAGGTCATCTATACGGGGATTCGCCAGACGCCTGAAATGATCGCGGAGGCGGCCATGCAGGAGGACGTGGACGTTATCGGGCTGAGCATCCTCTCGGGCGCCCATATGGAGCTCTTCCCTGAGGTCTTTCGCTGCCTGAAGACGCGGGGCATGGAGAACGTCATCGTTGTCGCGGGGGGGATCATTCCTGAGAACGACAAGCCGGCGTTAGAGGAGATAGGGGTGGCGGGCACTTTCGGCCCGGGGACGACGACTCGCGAGATCGGCGAGTTCATCCGCGCGGTCGTGGACGAAAAGCGCCGAACGCGAACTCAAACGTCGTGATCGATGCGCTGGTGTTCGACTTCGACGGGGTCATCATCGATACGGAGACGCCTGACTACGAGTTGTGGTCGGAGGAGTTTCGCGCCCACGGAGTCGAGCTGGATCGCGCCATGTGGTCACAGATCATTGGTGGGTCGCCGGACGGGTTCGACGTCTACGGGCACCTTGATACGCTGACGGGCGGAGGTGTTGACGTCGCCTCGATTGGGCGTCGTAGGCGGCAGAGATACCTAGAGATGGTGGAGGCGAGTCCGCTGCTTCCCGGCGTGCTCGATTATCTGACCCAGGCGGAGCAGTTGGGGCTGAAGGTCGGTGTCGCTTCGAGTTCCAACAACGATTGGGTCGAAGGGCACTTGAGACGCCGCGACTTGCTTGGCTACGTGGACGCGGTCACGACCCGGGACGACGTTGCTAACGTCAAACCGGACCCCGAGCTATTCTTGACGGCGGTGGCCCGGCTCTCGTCGAAACCGGAAAGAGCAGTTGCCATTGAAGACTCGGCCAATGGCGTAACGGCGGCGAAGCGCGCCGGCATGTTCTGCGTCGTTGTGCCGAATCCAATGACGCGCGATCTGCCGATCGATCATGCGGACCTGCGGCTCGAAACGCTTGCCGACATGGAGCTCGCGGAGCTGCTTCGGCGGGCGGCTGCTGCTTTAGAGGGCATTCACGACTCATGAGTGGTGCTGGCCCCCTTCCTAACCTTCCTCCGGTGGGGGAAGGGATGAGCCTGTGCGCCATGATGCCGACCTAACTAGTGGATGTGCCGGGCGGGGGACCCTATAATGTGCGCCGATGGTCGTTAACGTCCCGGGACCGAACACCGAGCCATTTGCGCTCGACGTCGCGGCTGCTGCTTCCGCGATAAGGGGAGGCGGGCTGTCCGCCGTCGAGCTTATGGAGTCGTTGCTCTCTCGCGCCGAGCGGCTGGAGCCGAAGCTGCAGGTCTGGGTGACGCTGGACGAAGAGAGAGCTCTCGCGGACGCCCGGGCCAGCGACGAAGCCCTGGCAGCCGCCGGGCCGACGGGCCCGATGCACGGCGTGCCGGTCGGGGTCAAGGATATCTACTACACGGCCGGCATGAAGACGACGGCGTGCTCGCCGATCTTCGCCGATTCCGTGCCCGACTTCGATGCTGCGACGGTGGCCCGACTCCGGCAGGCCGGCGCGATAATCATGGGCAAGACGGTCACGACGGAATTCGCGTGTATGGACCCGTCGCCCACTCGAAACCCCTGGAACGTCGAGCATACCCCCGGCGGCTCGAGCAGCGGCTCTGCCGCGGGGGTCTCCGCCCGCATCTTCCCGGCTGCGATGGGGTCGCAGACCGCCGGGTCTGTGCTCAGGCCGGCCTCGTACAACGGCGTCGTCGGGATGAAGCCGACCTTCGGGCGGATCAGCCGGTATGGTGTCATGCCGGTGGCGTGGTCGCTGGATACGATGGGATTCTTCTCGCGTACTGTCGAGGATGCCGGCATTCTCCTTGACGTTCTCGCAGGGCATGATTCTCGGGACCCGGCGTCGTCAGATACAGACGTGGCTAACTACGGGAGCGCGGCCCGGCACGCGACGTCCCCCCGTGTAGGCGTCGTCGGTGGGCTGTTTCACGAGAGGGCCGACGCCGAAACGCGGGGGCATTTCGACGCCGTCATAGAGCGGCTCTCGCGGGCAGGGGCCGAGGTCGAGAACGCCGAGCTCGACGCAGATTTCGAGGCCTTGCTCGCGGCCCATCGAATAGTGATGTCGGTGGAGGCTGCGTCGGTCCACGAGTCCGATTTCGCGACGCGGGCGGACGATTACGGCCCAAAGGTACGGGGCCTTATCGAAGCCGGCATGATCACGCCCGCCGTGGCCTACGTCAAGGCCCAGAGGGTGCGGCACCGTTTCCGCGTTGCGGTAGAGGCGACTACCGACAGGTACGATGTGCTGGCAACGCCGTCCACCCCAGCTCCGGCGCCGAGGGATCTGAGCTCGACGGGCGACCCGGTGTTCCAGACGCCCTGGACGACGTGCGGTCTACCCGCGCTTACGCTCCCGACCGGACTCTCTGAGTCGGGGCTGCCGTTAGGGTTGCAGCTCGCGTCGGCGCCTTTCGCCGAAACGACGCTGCTGAGCGCGGCGCGGTGGTGCGAGGAGGCGCTGGGTGTCGGTCTGACTCCACCGGGAGTTCTTTGATTCCCACCCTCCCGTCCTTGTTGAACGGGGTCTCACCCCTTCGGCAAGGCTCAGGATGGGCCCACGCCCCCGACCAAAAGGGGAGGCCCCCTTCGGCTTCGCTCAGCGCAGGCTCCCTGGACTCCCATGAATCGACAATCTTGCGATTGACTCGCCGAGCGTTGTACCGAGAAGTCCGCAGAAAGAACGGTATTACGGTATTAAGGAGGCGCGACTGTGAGACTCGTAGTCACGGGTTGCGAGTTCGTCATTCATGGTGTCTTTGATGTTGCAGGCTGAGCGGACTTCCAACTGACGTTAGCGACCAGGGAAACTGCCATGAGCGTGTTGCTCAACCTAAAGCTCGACGGTCGACAGGTCCACCAGATCAGTTCCGTATCCAAGGATGTGGAGATCCTGCAACTCCGGTCCGAGGGAGAGATTCTGGAAGCCATGCCCGAGGTCCACGTGGTGTTTGGAGGGCTCAATGACGAGATGTTCGCGCGTGGGACGAATCTGCGCTGGGTCCAAGTAGCCAGCGCCGGTGTGGACTCAATGTTGTTCCACGAATTCGTGTCAAGCGACGTGATTCTTACCAGCGCCAAGGGCACTGTGGGGGTCCATCTGGCCGAGCACTCGATGGCCCTTCTGTTGGGGCTGACGCGTGGAATCGCGACGGCGATACGAAAGCCGAGTTGGGACCAGCGCATGCCGATACGGAACGTGGCCTGGGAGCTTGTGGGAGCGACCATGGGCATCATTGGGTTGGGTGGCACGGGACGCGACCTCGCCGACCGCGCCCACGGATTCGGAATGCGAATCGTTGCGGTGGACCCGGAGCAAGTAGAGGTGCCCGAGAGCGTCGACGCGTGTTGGAAGATGGACCGGTTCCACAACCTGCTGGAGCAGTCAGACGTGGTGGCTATCTGCGCGCCACTTACAGATGAGACGGAGGGCATGTTCGACGAGCAGGCCTTCGCGCGGATGCAAGGCCACGCCCTTCTCATCAACGTGTCCAGGGGCAAGATCGTCGACGAGACGGCGCTGATGGACGCCCTGGAGCACGGCAAGATCGGTGGAGCAGGCCTGGACGTGACACCGCAGGAGCCTCTTCCGGAAGACCATCCGCTTTGGAGAATGGAGAACGTGATCATAACTCCCCATACGGCCGGCGGATCGCCCAATCGCGGGGACCGGCTCGTCGATCTCTTCTGCGAAAACCTACGACGCTTTCTGGCAGACAGGCCGCTTCTCGGCGTAATCGATAAAGAGAAGGGGTACTGAGTGACAAGCCGCCAAAGGGAGGGCATATCAATGGCACTGGCGACAAGGGCATACGGCAATACCGGCGAAGAGGTAACCGTCATCGGACTCGGGGAGGGGGCCTGAACAAGCACTCGTTCAACGACGGGGTAGCGACAGTCCACCGCGCGCTCAACGTTTGTGCGACCCTGGTCGATGCGAGTTTTGCCGGAAGCCCGACTTTAGAGATACCCCAAGGCCCTACCGGCACCAGTGGTGGTAGGCGGGTTCGAGCTTCAGGCAGAAGGCGTCCAGGTCGGACGGAACCGTGAAGAGGTCACCGGCCCGGTCGAGGACCGTCGCGTAGCACTGGCTCTTTTCGTCGACGTCGTCCAGCAGCTGGCAGAAGAGCACCGCCTCATCGGCGCTTTCGGTGTCCCAGAACCTGTCCTGGACCGCGCCGCTCAGGCAGGCGATCCGATTGCCAGCGTCATCCACATGTCCGCACAACTTGATGGCCCCGGCGGGGTCGCCTCTGGTCACGTTGCCGATGTCTCTGCCGAGGCTCAGGAAGCATTCGAGATGGGCCTCGCTGGGCGCTTCGCTGCATGCCTGGGCGACTCTGGCGTAGTCCGCGTCGAACAGCGCGAGGTCTGGTAGAAGTAGCAGGGTGTGACGTACTGCGTATCGAGGATGTTGCACGGGAAGTGTGGGTCGTCGGAGAGGTACTCAGTGTAATGGCCCATCGTCCCCGAGAGACCGCCCACGACGTTCTCCATGAAGAGCCCGGAGTAGCAGGAATCCCGGTCTGACTTGGCCTCCAACTCGTCGCACATCGGCAAAGCGTCCATCAGCTCGTAGCTCGTCCAGGCCATGAGGCCATGCCCGGCGCCGTGTACGCACTGGTGCCGGAAGAAACGGTTGGGCGAGCTGCTGCACAGGGCCGTCACGTCAGCCTGTAGGTTGGAGGTGCCACGGTCCCTGAACAGCGCCTCCGTCGCGCCGTGGCTTACGCCTTCGGACAGCAGCGTGACGGTAGCGGCCGGTCCGTACCTTTCGACGAACTGCTTCAGCAGACTGTCGTCCCTCAACAGCTCGATCATGTCCATGGCAGAGACGTCGTCCGGCTCATCGAAGTCGACGTCGACGGCCTCGATGACCAGGGGCACGGGAGTAGCTGAAATGGCTCCCTGGACCACGACGAGTCCGCCGTGGCGAGGCTCGATGTGGTTGTGGTACCGCCAGAAGCCGGCGTTGTCGAAGGTGAAGACCCACGAGTCGCCGGGTCGGACGGGCTGGTTCGCGTCGAACTCGGGGTAGATCTGGTGCGTTGGGTGGATGTTGAAAGCAGGCCTGATATTGCCGGATGACTCGTTCAGGAATCGGACCCGGTCGTCAACGTCGATCTCGATACGCTTTGGGACGAAGCCGTCGTCGGTGTACCGCACGACGAACTGGGCGCCGCCGGCGGTTGCGGCGGACGGTCCGGTGGTGGACTCGCTCGCGGCCTGCTGCGAGCAGGCGAGGGACGCCAGCAGCGCGATGCAAACCAGCAGAAGCGCCGCGTTGGTGATGGCGACGGACGATCATGGGTCGTGCTGCACGACAGTCGCCGGCGGAGCATCGAGTCGACGGCGGAGGGGTAGGCTGGCCGGCAGGATCAGGGCGGCGATGGCGCCCATGGCGACCATCGCCGCGCGAAGGCTTCTGAGGTCGGCTATTCGGCCTACTAGAAGCGGCATCAGGAAAGCGCCCACTTCGTTGGTGGTGTAGAAGTACCCGTACATTCGTGCGCGGCGTCCGGGCGGCACGAAGGTGGAGACGGCGGCGTAGAGGGCCGACGAGGTTCCCTGAAGTCCGATCCCCAGTATTACAAACAGCGGTATCAAGGCGAATGTCGGGGTCGGCAATACTGCTACCAGTAGTAGCGCGGTGAGTCCTTTGGTGCTCCAGACCACGTTGATGAACCCGATGCGGTCGCTCAGCCAGCCGCAGACGAATTTACCCGCCGCGCCGCCTGCGAGGAGCAGGGCTATCATCAGATAGATTCCGTCTTGTCCGAACCCTTTGTCTTGAAGGAGGAAAGGCAGGAAGGCCAGGGCCGCGCCGCGCAGTCCTGAGTCCAGGAAGCCGACGCCGGTCAGTACCGTGTATCCCCTCGAATCCACGCCGTCGCCATCGGTCTCCGGGTGAGAGTCTTTCGCCGGCTTTCGTACGTCCACTTTGCGCCGGAAGACGGCGGTTGAGATCACGAAGGCGATGCCCGCCAGGCCGAGGACGCGCATGGTGCTGCGCCAGCCGAAGCTGGCCGGCAAGATGAATGCTGCCGCAGGACCGGCCATCTTGCCGAGGTCGCCTGCAAAATTGACCGTCCCGACGGCTGTTGCGCGGCCACCTTCCTCGTAGGCCCGAGAGACCATGCTCGTCGCCAGGGGGTGCTGAGTGCCGCCGCCCAGCCCTCCGACTGCCGCCACGGTCAGCAGGAATCGGTAGCCGGGCGCCAGAGCCATGATCACGAGCGCAACGGCGACCCAAAGGTTGCCTCCGATGAGGAGCCAGAACTCGCTGACCCGTTCGGCTGCGAATCCTGCGGGTACCTGGAGCACGGCGGACGTCCCTGACCAGGTGGCCTTGAGGAGCGCGATCTCGGTGAACGATAGGTCAAAGTCCGGGTCGCTTTTGATGAGAGGTAGGAGAGGAACGAAGACGATGAAGAAGAGGTCGCTCCAGACGTGGTTCGCCGAGGCGAAGGCGAGTGCCCGTCGAGCTTGCGAGGTGTCAGTCAATGGCTGGCCGGGTGCAGTGTTTCACGAGGTGGAAAAGAGCTAGTACTCTCCCCCTTTGTGCAACCAGGGACATGGGGAACACTTTCGTAGGTGTATGCAAGACGGAACGATTGTGATCATCCAGCAGCCCGATACTCAGCGGACCAAACCAGATGGTCCAGGAGCGGTCGTCCTGTGGAACCAGCCCAACAGGCTTGCCTCTGGGGGCCTCGCTGAGGTAGATCCTGTCGCCCTTCCACTTGATCTGCCCGTTGGTACGGACCTGCCGGACTGTCACCCCGACT
>CAUZJF010000036.1:0-12314 GCA_963579975.1 Dehalococcoidia bacterium | reverse complement strand
ATCCGGCAGGCGATCAGCAGAACGATACAGGCGGGCGCTAAAGGGATTAAAATCGTGTGCTCCGGCAGACTGGGGGGAGCCGATATCGCCCGCGAAGAGAAGCAGATGGAAGGGCGAGTGCCCCTCCATACGCTCCGGGCAGACATAGATTTCAGTATCGCCGAAGCTGCAACGGCCTTCGGCACGATTGGCGTCAAGGTTTGGATATACAAAGGCGACATCCTTCCCGAACCGAAGGAAGTAGACGCGCCGGACGTTCGCCCCATCGAGGTGACCGTGACGGCTGCAGAGGAAGCGACAGAGGATGTTACAACCGAAGAGAGTCAAATACAGGAATAAGCAAAGGGGGCGACGCCGGGGCATCGCCACCGGCGGATCCAGCGTTAACTTCGGTGACTACGGGCTGAAGGCGGTGGAGCCGGCGTGGATCACGTCGCGGCAGATCGAGGCGGCCCGCCGCGTGATCACTCGGTACGTTCGCAAGGGCGGTAGGCTGTGGATTCGCATATTCCCTGACAAGTCCGTGACCGCGCGCGCCGCGGAGACCCGCATGGGTAAGGGCAAGGGCGCTGTCGATCATTGGGTCGCGGTCGTCAAGCCGGGCCGCGTGATGTTCGAGCTTGCCGGAGTACCCGAGGACCAGGCCAAAGAGGCGCTCAAACTAGCGGCGGCCAAGCTACCGATCGCCACGCGGATCGTGGCCAAGCAAGAACTATAGGACTGAGAAGATGGAAATTGACGACTTGCGGGGTCTGACCGACGAAGAGTTGGTCGATGATCTCGATGAAACTCACCGAGGGCTTATGAACCTGCGTTTTCGCGCTGCCACGATGCAGCTGACCAACGTCAACGAGATCAAAAAGGGCCGAAAGCGTATAGCGCGGATACATACGATTGCGCGAGAGCGAGAACTGGCTCGGGCCGCAGTATGAGTTTTGAAAGACGGAAATATCGCGTCGGAAACGTAGTCCGGGACAAGATGGACAAGACGGTAGTCGTCCAGGTTGAACGCCGAGGACGGCATCCGAAGTACGGTAAGGTAGTGACGCACAAGAAGCATTTCAGTGCGCACGACGAGACCAACGAAAGCCACATCGGCGACACGGTCAAGATCATGGAGACGCGGCCGCTTTCGAAAACGAAGCGGTGGCGCGTTGTCGAGATCCTGCAACGCGGAGAGATTGCAGACGTCCAACCGAGCGAGATAGGCGTGGACGAGACCGTTGTGACGGCGGAAGCGACCTCTGCGGCGCAGGCTGAAGCGGCCGAAGCCGCGGTGGCGGAAGCGACTGAGCAAGCAGTCGCCGCTGAACCGGCTGTCGAGGCCGCGGTGGAAGACGAAGCCGAGCAACCAGCTGCGGAATCGGAGCCGGAGCAGGTAGAGGAAACCGAAGAGCCGACCGCTGAGGCAGAACCGGAAGTAGAGCAGCCGGTCGCTTCCGCTGAAGATGAACCGGAAGCTGAGCACCCGGCAGCGGAGGCTGAACCGGAAGAAGCAGAACCTACCGAAGAGGCCGAGCCGGAAGCTGAAGTCGAGCCTGCCCCCGCTGACGCTGAGGCGGGAGAGGAAACCGAGCAGCCGGCCGGCGAGGCAAAGTCGGAACAGGGAGAAGAGGAAGAGCCGGAGGCTGAAGAGGCTCCTGCGGAAGAAAAGCCTGATTCGGACAAACCGAAGCGGTCACGCGACCGACAGAAGAAAACCACAGAGGAAACGAACGAGGAATGATCCAAAAGTACACCAGATTGAAGGTCGCGGATAACTCGGGAGCCAAGACGATCAGCTGTATCGGAATTCCGGGCGGCAGCGGTCGCCAGTACGCGAGGCCCGGGGACGTCATCGTAGCATCGGTGAAAGAGGCAGCTCCGGCAGCGGCCGTCGCTAAAGGGGAGGTCGTGCGAGCGGTGGTCGTACGCACCGTCCAGGGTATTCGACGGCGTGACGGGTCGCATATTCGCTTCGACGATAACGCTGCTGTGATCATAAACGAAGACCGGATGCCCAGAGGCACCCGGATTTTCGGGCCGGTGGCCCGCGAGCTGCGAGATAAGAACTTCATGAGGATTATCTCCCTCGCACCAGAGGTGCTGTGAATTTGAAACTGAGAGTGGAAGACAACGTTCTTGTACTCAAAGGACGGGACAGAGGTAAGCAAGGACACGTCCAGCAGACATTCCCCGATGAGAATAAGGTGCTCATCGAGGGCGTGAATATCGTCCTTCGACACACCAAGGCGACCGCGGATATGCGGCAGGCCGGGATCATCCAGAAAGAGCTGCCGATACAAGCGGCAAACGTGATGCTGATGTGCACTCACTGCAATCGGCCAACGCGCGTCAACCACCGCAGGTTGGCGGACGGTACCAAGGCGCGTGTATGTAACCGGTGCAAGGAAGTAATCGAATGACGACGGAAGAAGAGAAGACAAAACCCGCCAAGGCCAAATCTTCCAAGGCCACGGCCGCCAAGGCTCCCAAAAAGTCGGTGGGTACCAAACGGACTCGCGCGGAGGCCGGCTCGGACGACGCCGGAACGAAGGCGAAGAAGGCGTCTCGGGGCGCAGCCGCCGCCAAGGGACAGGCAGCGAAGGCGCCTGCTTCTGAATCGCCTCCGCCTTCGATTGGGCCCAGGCCGCTGCCAAGAATACAAGTTCGGTACCGCGAGGAAGTAGCGGCGGGGATGACGAAGGAGTTTGGCTACACCAGCCCTATGCAGGTCCCGAGGCTGACCAAGATCGTTCTCAATATTGGAATGGGCGAAGCACTTGAGAATTCGCGGGCCATCGAAAACGCATCGCGTGACCTGGCTCTTATCGCAGGGCAGCACCCGATAACAACCAGGGCGCGCAAGTCGATTGCGAGCTTCAAGATCAGAGAAGGGATGCCGATCGGCTTGGCGGTGACGCTGCGAGGCAGACGAATGTACGAGTTCTTCGACAGGCTTGTGAGTTCGGCGCTGCCCAGGATAAGAGACTTCCGCGGGCTCTCGAGAGAGGCCTTCGACGGCCGAGGGAACTACTCGCTCGGCATCCGAGAACACGTTATCTTTCCGGAAATCGATTACAATTCGATCGATCGCATACGGGGCCTCGAGGTAGCGATCGTTACGACGGCGCGGACGGACAGAGAAGGGCTAAGATTGCTGGAAATGCTAGGGGTCCCATTGGCACGTCCCGAGACGGGCGAACAGGCAGCGTAAGGGGTACTCAGATTGGCTAAAGCATCCAAGATCGCCAGCTGGAAACGACCCAAGAAGTTCGGAGTCAGGGAGTATAACCGTTGTCATAGGTGCGGAAGGCCCAGGGCCTACATTCGGCACTTCGGACTGTGCCGCATCTGTTTCCGAGAGTTGGCACTCACCGGCATGCTTCCGGGAGTCCGCAAAGCCAGTTGGTAGGCAGCCAGTCCCCTATGGGTACTGTCGAAAGGAGGAGCGACGATGGCGATAACAGATCCAATCGCCGATATGCTGACCAGGATTCGGAACGCGGTCATCGCTCGACACGATTCCGTGGTCATCCCAGCATCGAAGATGAAAACCGCCCTTGCCAAGATATTGAGACAAGAGGGGTTCATCGAAGACTACGAGGTATCGGAGGGTAGTACGCCCCAGGGGATCATCAAGGTGCACCTCCACTATCGCGAAAAGGGGCAGCCGGCCATAACGGGGCTCAAGCGGGTCAGCAGGCCTGGACTACGAACCTATGTCCGAAAGGGAGAGATCCCTCGATACTATGGCGGTATGGGCGTTGCGATCCTATCGACGTCGAAAGGGGTCATGACCGGCAGCCAGGCGTGGCGTGACGGCGAAGGCGGAGAGCTTTTATGTTACGTTTGGTAAGGAGCGGATAGTGTCAAGAGTCGGCAACGAACCTATTCCGGTGCCCGATGGAGTCGATACGAAGATCGAAGGCTCCAGCGTGACCGTCAAGGGACCGAAAGGCACCCTCAGCCAGACCTTCTCCCAAGACATGACAATCTCGCGGGAGAACGGTGTAGTGAAGGTTCAGCGCCCGTCGGATGAGCGAGAGCATCGCGCCCTCCACGGACTGACGCGCAGCCTGTTGGCCAACATGGTCCTCGGAGTGAGCCAAGGATTCAGCAAATCCCTGGAATTGGTCGGAGTCGGCTATCGTGTTCAGCAGAGCGGTCAAGGTGTCACGTTGAGCGTAATGCTGAGCCATCAGGTGGACGTGCAGCCGCCCGAAGGGATCACCCTTGAGGTGGAAGGAACCAACCGAATCAACGTGAGCGGAATCGACAAGCAGGCGGTCGGACAGATCGCAGCTGAGATACGTTCGGTCCGCCCCCCTAATCCCTACACGGGGAAGGGCATCAGGTATGCCGGAGAGTTCGTCAGAATCAAGCCGGGCAAGAGCGCAAGGAGGGTCGAGTAGCGATGGGAACGGCCCGGACTAGCAAAGCACGACGAGAAGCCAGGCACCGAAGAGTCCGTAAAACGGTCACCGGTACTGGAGATCGGCCCAGGCTGGCCGTCTTCCGCAGTCCCAAACATATTTACGCCCAGCTTATCGACGACGAGCTGCGGACCACCCTTGCCGCGGCTTCGAGTCTCGACGAGGAAGTGAAAAAAGAGCGGGACTCCAAAGCCAAGACGGAGGTGTCCAAGTTGGTCGGAGGCCTCATAGCACAGCGAGCGAACGAGAAAGGTATCAAGTCGGTCGTTTTCGATCGTGGAGGATACAAGTATCACGGCCGGGTCAAAGCACTGGCCGACATGGCCAGGAAGGGCGGGCTTAAATTTTGATGTACCCCTCGTCGGATAGGCGGGATTCACGGAACTCGGACGACTCTCTTATTGCCGAGCGGGTCGTGAAGATATCGCGAGTGGCCAAGGTTGTAAAAGGCGGCAGGAACCTGAGCTTCAGCGCCATAGTCGTCGTGGGAGACAGAGAAGGACACGTCGGCATAGGCATGGGGAAAGCCGATGCCGTGCCTGACGCGGTCAGAAAAGGCCGTGTCAAAGCGACGGCCAACATGATCGAGGTGCCCATCAAAGGAAGCACGATTCCTCACGAGATCATCGGACACCACGGCGCCTCGGAGGTCATGTTGAAACCCGCGGCGCCGGGGACCGGGGTGATCGCAGGCGGTTCGGTCAGGGCCGTGGTCGAGCTGGCCGGGATCAAGGATATTCTGACGAAAGCGCGGCGAAGTACCAATCCCGTTAACTCGGTGAAGGCGGCGTTCAAGGCATTGTCGATGCTAAAAGACCCAGAAAAAGAAATCGCGATGCGGAAGCAACTGGCGGAGATGCCGCCACCGAAACGCATGGCCCCGCGTGGAAGCAGCAAGCGGTAGTATGGACAAGATCGCGATCACCTGGAAAAAGAGCGCAATAGGCTTTCCTAAGGACCAGCGAAGGACAATCGAGGCGATGGGCTTGAAGCGCCTGAACCGTACCGTTGAGCACGAGGACGTTCCAACAATCCGAGGCATGGTCAACAAGGTAAGGCACCTGGTGGAAGTCACGGAGATACCGAGTGCCAAGAAATCGAGAAAGACGTAGGTCCGGGATCGAGCATATATGAAACAGCACGAGTTGAGGCCACCGAAGGGCGCAAAGCACTCGCGTAAGCGAGTCGGCCGCGGCAATGGAAGCGGGTCCGGCAACTACTCCGGCCGGGGTATGAAGGGGCAGAACTCTCGCAGCGGCGGGGGCGTGCGCCTGAACTTCGAAGGTGGGCAGAACCCTCTGACGAAGGCCTTGCCGCGGATTCGCGGTTTCACGAACATCTTCCGCACTGAGTATAGCGTGGTAAACGTCGGCAGGCTGGGAAGGTTCCCGGCCAACAGTCGTGTGACACCAGACCTGCTCGCCGAGTCGGGCGTAATCAGGAATCTGAACCGTCCCGTGAAGGTCCTGGGGCGAGGGGAACTCGACGTGCCTCTTGTCGTCGAAGCCCACCGGTTTTCGGGGAGTGCTCGGCAGAAAATAGAGGCTGCCGGCGGTAGCGTGGAGGACAAGCGATAGTGCGGCAGTCTCCGGCTGCGGCTTCCACTTCGGACGTATCGAGGCCGCAACTCATACAGTCGATGATCGACGCCATGCGGGTCCCGGACCTGCGGGCGAGGATCTTGTTTACACTCTCGATGCTGATCGTGTACCGGTTTATAGCACACGTACCGGTGCCGGGTGTGGACGCTCAGGCCCTGGCCCAAGCGTTCGAGCAGCAGGCGCTTCTAGGCTTTCTCAACCTGTTCAGCGGGGGCGCCCTGGCGGCGATGAGCGTCGCCGCGTTGGGAGTCTACCCGTACATCACCTCGTCCATCATAATGCAGATCCTGACCCCGGTTTTGCCCCAGCTTAAGGCGCTGTCTCAAGAGGGGGAGTACGGGCGACAGCGCATCAACCAGATTACACACTGGCTGACGGTGCCCATCGGTTTCTTCCAGGCCTGGGGAACACTGACGATCCTGCGTCAGAGCCCCGTATTGCCAAACGTCGAGTTTGGGCTGAATCAGACGACGATCGCGATTCTATTCTCGATGGTCGCCGGCACGATGTTCTGCGTGTGGCTCGGCGAGCTGATAACCGAACGAGGTCTGGGTAACGGCATCTCGCTCATCATTTTCGGCGGCATCGTATCGAGCCTGCCGTCGATGATCGGCCAGGGATTCCTGGAGAAAGATGAAGGGGCCGGCCTTCTGTTGTTCGCCCTTCTGACTTTCGGAATATTCTATGTAATTGTCCTGTTCACCGAAGCGCAACGCAGGGTGCCCGTCCAGTACGGGAGGAGCGTGTTCAGAAGTGGACGTATGCAACGCCAGAGCGGGTCTACGTTCCTGCCACTCCGGGTCAACTCGGCGGGCATGATTCCGTTGATCTTCGCGTCATCGATCATCATCCTTCCGGTCACCGTCGCCAGCTACTTTACCGACCCGTTGAGCGACGATCTGCACATCAGATTCTTCCGGTCGTTTTCTGACACTCTGGACCCGACCAACCTGCCTTACTGGATAATCTTCTTCGTTCTCGTAGTCGTCTTTACGTTCTTCTATACGATGATCGTATTCCAGCAGCAGAACCTGGCCGAGACCCTCCAGCGGAACGGTGGCTTCATACCCGGCATCAGGCCAGGGCGTCCGACCCAAGAATACTTGAACCGTGTTATTATCCGAATAACGTGGGGGGGCGCTTTCTTCCTTGGCACGGTCGCGGTCTTGCCTTTTTTCGTGACTCAGGCGACCGATGTTCGCGCGTTGACCCTGAGTAGCTTCAGCATGCTGATCATGGTGGGAGTTGCACTGGACACCATGCGCCAACTCGAGGCGCAGCTCCTCATGCGTAACTATGAGGGCTTCCTCAGATAGCTGAGTCCAGATCGGAATGGTCAAAGTCATACTATTGGGCCCTCCGGGGGCAGGCAAAGGAACACAAGCTGAGCGGCTGGCTCAAAAGCAAGGGGTACCCCGAGTTTCGTCAGGAGACTTGTTTCGGGACCACCAGCGAAGAGACAGTGACCTGGGCCAGCTCGCCCGCTCCTATATGGAGCGCGGGGTACTCGTTCCCGACGAAGTAACCATAAAGATGGTGATGGAGTGGATCGAGGCCAATGGGGACCAGGGTGGTTTCATTCTTGATGGCTTTCCAAGAACCCTGGCTCAGGCCGAGGCTCTCGAAAGCGCCCTCGCCGACGACGGAGGAGTGGACAAGGTGCTGTACATAACAGTGTCGCAAGAAGAGTTGCTCCGGAGACTGACGGGCCGGATGCTCTGTCGCGACTGCCAGACTCCGTACCAGCTGGCCTCTGCTCCACCTCGGCAGCCAGGCAAATGCGATAAGTGCGGCGGCGAGCTATATCAACGACCGGACGACCAGCGAGAGGCAGTCGCAGAACGGCTCCTGGTATATGACAAAGAGACCAAACCTCTGGTCTCCTATTATCGGAACGCGGAAGTCCTCATTGAGATCAGCGGCGAGGACTCGATCGAAAACGTCGGGAAGGCACTGACAGACGGGCTGAGGTCATGACGTGGGCCCATGTAATCATATTTGTTTGCGTCGGTGAACTGACCATCCGCGGGCGCCGGGAGAAGATCGAATCGTCAATACGAACGCCTTAGGGGAAACCAAGGTGGTTGGAGTCACGGTCAAGTCGGCGAAAGAGCTGGCCTCCATGCGTGAGGCCGGGCAGGTCGTTGCCGTAACGAAGGCGGTACTGCGAGACGCGCTCCGGCCTGGCATCGTTACGGCGGAGCTGGACCGGCTGGCCGAGAAGGAGATAAGGCGGCACGGGGCAGAGCCTTCGTTCAAAGGACTCTACGGTTTCCCAGCCACGATCTGCGTGTCTCTCAACGAGCAGGTCGTTCACGGAATCCCGTCCGACAGGGTCGTACGCGCAGGCGACGTAATCAGCGTCGATGTAGGAGCCGTCGTCGGTGGGTTCCATGCCGACAGCGCGTTCACGGTGGGAGTGGGCACGATATCGGATGAGGCACAGCGGCTGATTGACGCAACAAGGGAATCCCTGGAGCGGGGCATCGCCGAAGCGAAAGCCGGCGCCCGTATCGGTGACATCTCCGCCGCGGTCCAGAGTCACGCCGAGGCCCTCCAATATGGGGTGGTCCGGCAGTACGTCGGACACGGCATCGGTCGAGACCTGCACGAAGACCCGCAGGTCCCGAACTTCGGGACCGCAGGACGAGGTCCGTTGCTGCATGAAGGGATGACGTTGGCCATCGAACCGATGTTGAACATCGGTACCTGGGAGACGGAAGTACTCGACGACAACTGGACCGTAGTAACGGCCGACGGATCTCTATCGGCCCATTTCGAGGACACGATCGCGATTACGGCCAACGGCCCTGAGCTGCTGACCTAGGGCCAAAAGGCCCGAACTCAGCAAGGAGAACCATACCCCGGTTTGGCGAAAAAAGAAGCGATAGAAGTAGAAGGTACCGTAACGGAGTCGTTGCGGGACGCGTCCTTTCGTGTCGAGCTGGCGAACGGGCACCAGGTCCTCGCCTACGTATCGGGCAAGATCCGGAAGAACTACATCCGCGTTCTGCCGGGCGATCGAGTGCTCGTCGAGCTTTCACCTTACGACCTAAGCCGAGGCAGGATCACTTATAGGTTCAGGTAGATGAGTGGAGAGACGGGAGGACGAGCATGAAAGTATCAGCTTCAGTGCGGCCGAGATGCAACAAGTGCCGGGTGATTCGGCGCCATGGGCGGGTGATGGTCATTTGCGACAATGGTCGGCATAAGCAGAGGCAGGGCTAACCGGCAAACCGAGCATGGAACGCCGGGCGGCGTTCCGGGAGAAAATGATGGCTATAGTTTCTGGAGTTAATATCCCCGACAACAAACGGGTCGAAGTCTCTCTAACCAGGGTATTCGGCATCGGTCCGGCCCAAGCCAAGGACGTCGCTGAAAAGGCCGGAATACTGGGGAACCCTCGAGTCAGCACTCTCGCCGAATTGGACCTGACTCGCATTAGAGAAATCATCGACCGAGAAAAGACGGTAGAGGGTGATCTGCGCCGCGAGGTGAACTCGAACATCAGGCGCCTGATAGACATCGGCAGCTATCGCGGGATGCGTCACCGACGCGGTCTGCCGGTGCGCGGGCAGAGGACCCGGACCAACGCTCGGGCGAAACGTGGGCGCAGGGTTCCGGTCGCCGGCAGGCGGCAGACGGCCACCAAGGGGTAGTCAGGGTACGAATCGAGAGAGAAAAGCCGTTCCGGCAGGTCCGTCGTCATTCAGACGAGCCCTGTACGGATCTTGAAGGAAGAACATGCCAAGAAAACCACGAACCAGACGGAAAGTCCGTAAGTCGGTCCCGGTGGGCCGGGCCTATATCCAGTCGACGTTCAATAACACGCTGATCACTCTGACGGACCAGTCAGGGAACGTCATAGCGTGGAGCAGCGCGGGAACTGCTGGATTTACCGGCTCGCGCAAATCCACCGCCTTCGCCGCTCAGAGGGCGGCGGAGAGCGCCGCCCGGAAGGGCAAAGAACACGGACTCAGGCAGGTTGCGGTGTACGTCCGAGGGCCTGGGCCGGGCCGAGAGTCTGCGATTCGGTCCTTGCAAGCCGCCGGCGTTTTCGTCACCAGCATCCGCGACGTCACTCCAGTGCCACACAACGGCTGCCGGCCGCGCAAGCGCCGGCGAGTGTAGCCTGGAATTGAACGAGAGTGCGTGGTAAGTGGATGCTCATTCGTCGACCCTGCCTAGCCGGGACCTGCCCGCCCTGCTGGACGAGACTTTCCTCGTCTACATCAGAGGGTTCCGGCGTTTCGCTGGGCTGGTTCTCGTAGTGGCAGGGCCGGTTGGCCTTTTGACAGTAAGTTTGTTCCAGTTCACAGGCGGAGGGATGTTTCCATTCGCTGCGGCTGTGGTCCTCCGCAGTCTAGGATCTGTCTTGATATTTAGTGGCGGCGCTATCGCCGTCGGACAGCAATATGTGATGGGCAACATAGATATAGAAGCGTGTCTGACGCGTCCGTGGCACAGGGTCGTTTCGCTGTTGCTTTCCACGGCCGCCCTCGCGGCTATCGTGGCACTGCCATTGCTGTTGGCAGTGGTCCTCCTGGGTCCTGTGGTCTCCACACTTGGTGACGCCATCGGCGACGTTTCGTCAGTTGTACTGGTGACGGCTTTGGCGCTTCTGGCGCTGTTCATCGGTGTCACGTTCTGGTGTATCACCCTGAACGCCGTTGTCGTGGAAGGGAATCACGCACTTGGAGCATTGAAGCGGACCATCGGGCTTGTCCGCAAGCGGTGGTGGAGTGTGGCCGCGTCTTCGGTCCTTTTGGGCCTGGCGGCGCTCGGACTCGGGATACTGGTCACCGTCCCATTCGCAGCCGTCATGCTGGCCGCCGGCTCCGGTTCCGCGACCGCCGTCGTGGTTCAGTCGGTCGGAGGCATTGTCGTAGGGATTCTCGTTCCGCCCGTGTTGTTCATAGGCGGTACGTTGCTATATTACGATCTAAGGGTGCGCCAGGAAGACTACGACTTGGGCGCGCTATCTAAGGAAATAGGCGTGGCGGTCGTCTAACCGCACGTAAAAGACTCGGAGGTCCGGAAAACCAGATGGCGCGTTACACAGATCCGGTATGTCGCCAATGTCGGCGAATAGGCGAGAAGCTTTTCCTAAAGGGTGAACGATGCTACACGCCACGATGCGCGGTAGACCGTCGCAAGCGCCCGCCCGGAGACCAAGTCCCTCGCAGAAGGCGGGCCTCCGACTGGGCGATGCGCTTGAGGGAAAAGCAGAAGGCACGTTTCACATATGGAGTGCTCGAGCGCCAGTTCCGGCGGTACTTCGAGATGGCTCGCGAGCAGACCGGCGCGACCGGCGATTTGCTTATGCAAACGCTGGAGAGGCGGCTCGACAACGTCGTCTACCGCCTGTCCTTCGCCGACTCTCGCCGGCAGGCGCGACAGCTCGTCACCCACGGACACTTCAGAGTGAATGATAAGCGGATGACGATACCTTCATACCTGGTCAAGCCTACCGACGTCATATCCTGGAAAGGGTCCGAGGACTCGATCCCTGCGTTCGCGGAGGCCTTGACCGAGGGTCTGCCCAAGCGCCCGGTACCTCAATGGCTTAATCTCAACGTCGAAGAAGTAACCGGGGAAATGATCGCCCCACCGGACGTATCCGAGATCGAGTCTGGAATCGACACACGGCTTATCGTCGAGTTCTATTCCCGGTAACGGGCGAATTGGGCCCGTACACATGTAATGGCGGGCAACCGAGAGGAGCAAACTGAACAATGGTTAATCTGCAGACACTGCCGCCCCCGGACCAACAAGTCGAGGAGGAGCCAGAGCCGACTCCGTCGATCACGGTCGAGGAGGACGATGGCGTCTACGGCAAGTTCCTGGTGGAGCCCCTGCCGCGGGGCTACGGGATGACCCTGGGGAACCCGATCCGACGAGTGCTATATGGCTCGCTGCCCGGCACCGCGGTGACGTGGGTCAAGATCGAAGGCGTACTGCACGAATACGCGACGATACCTCATGTGAAGGAAGAAGTGGCTGAGCTGCTGATGAACATCAAGGGTATCCGGCTACGTTCGGAAGTCGATCGCCCCGGGAAGCTGCGTTTGGAGGTCGCCGGACAGGGCGAGGCATCCGCTGGGGACATAATGGCTTCGAGCGACTACACGGTCGTCAACCCGGAGATGTACCTTGCGACCCTGGACTCTGACGAGGCGCGGCTCTCGGTTGAGCTCAACGTGGAGAGGGGCACCGGCTACGCGCAGGCGTCCCAGGGCAACGGGCTACCTATCGGAGTGTTGCCCGTTGACGCGATATACACACCGGTCCGCAAGGT
>CAUZJF010000035.1:0-12454 GCA_963579975.1 Dehalococcoidia bacterium | reverse complement strand
GCTCCTGGTTCTGGATCTTGCTCAGGGGAAAGCCCGATATGCCCAGGCGCTTCCCGTGCTCGGATGCCGGTATTCCTTCCGATTTGAGGTCCTTGGCGAGTATCAGTAGCCTGACCTGCCGCGCCAGCATGGCGAATATGAACGGAACAGGGCTGCCGCCGCGCAGCAACCGGTGGACCAGGTCGAGGGCGGCATCGACCTTCCCTTCGACGATGGCGTCCACGGCGTCGAAGATCCGAGCCTCTCTGGCATACGGTACGAGCTCCTGAACGTCTTCGTGCCTGATCGTGTCCCCAGCACGGTACAGAGAGAGCTTGCGTAGTTCGCTGACGATCACGCCCAGGTCGTTGCCCGCGGTATCGGCCAGAGTGTCGATGGCGCGTGGCTCGATATCGATTTCCTCGGCCTCGGCGCGCCGGCGAATCCAGGGCCTGATCTCTCTTGGCGGGGGCTGCTGAAACGTGCGCACCTGCGCCCTTGGCCTCACCACGGCCAGAAGGCGGTTACCGCCGGCCAGCGGACCGTCGACGAAAACGAGCTCCGTGGTCTCGGGAACACGTTCGAGGTAGTCCGAGAGGCCCTCCCAAGAGCCGAGGCCGGGCTTGACGTCTTCGGCGGCGGGAGGGCGGGCCGACCGGCCCCGTTCGAAGGTCGACAGCAACCCCTCGACGAGGACCAGCCTCTTGTCGGCGAGGAACGGCACGGTGTCGCAGGTGGCTGCTAGCTCGTCGAACGCTACTCGCGTGCCGTCCAGCACATTGACGTTCACGTCGCCGAGCTCGGCCGGGGCGGCCTCGTTCTTGATGTCGGCGAGGGCCTCCCGGAGGCTGAAATCGTCCTGTCCGTAGAGTAGGTGAATCAAATCCCTTGCCGGGTGCCGCCCTGCGGTTATAATGTCTACCGGAACAGGTGCGAGGTTGCGGATTTGGTCAGAGCGGTGTGGCTGCTTCTCAATATGACGGGGATACCCCGTCTCGTGTATCGACTAATGCTCGATCGGCGGGTCCCGCTGCGTCTGAAGGCGCTGATTTCGGCAGCTTTGATCTACCTCGTTTCGCCTATCGACCTGCTGCCCGACATCGTACCACTGTTGACCCATATCGATGATGCCCTTGTACTCCTGATCGCTGTCGGCCTTTTCCTTTCGCGGGCTCCCAGAGAGGTTATTCTCGAGCACATTCGCGGCTCTCGACTCGACTCCGCTTCGGACGGGAACACGAACACCGACCAGGCCCCAGAGCCACCGGTCATCGAAGGCTCGTACCACTACGTCGACGAAGCGGACGACCGCCGCCAGTAGCCTTCAAGCCGGACCAACTTGGTGGCAAGGCTTCCAGACTCCCAGAGCTATCGTTTCCGCTCTTCGATTGGTGTAGCAGCATGGAAATCGGCATCGTCGGTCTCTCCCGAAGCGGCAAGACGACTATATTCAATGCCGCTACCCGGGGCAGCGCGGAGGTCGCGGCGTTCGCGAGCGACCAGGCCAAGCCCAACTTCGGCGTCGCCAAGGTCCCTGACGCTCGCCTCGACCGGCTCGTTGAGATGTTCCAGCCGAAACGCATCGTGCCGGCCGAAGTCACCTACGTCGACGTGCCGGGCGCCCCCGAGGGCTCCGGCAAAACACGCGGCATCTCGGGCCGGTACCTTAACAACCTGCAAACTGTTGACGTGCTGCTCATCGTAGCCCGGGCGTTCGAAGACCCATCGGTAACCCATGTCTACGACACAGTGGACGTGTTTCGCGACGTCGAAGCGATATTGCTTGAACTGACGATCTCCGACCTTGAGCTGCTGGAACGCCGCGCGGAACGAATCGCCGACAGTTTCAAGGGTGCGAAGGCCATCGAGCGGGAGAGGCTGGAGAAGGAACAGGCGATCGTGACGCGCCTCAAGGCCCAGCTCGACGCCGGCGTCCCGATAAGGGACCAGACACTGGCCGACGACGAGGCCCAATTCCTCGATGGATCTCAGATGCTGACTGCCAAGCCGGTCATCGTCGTCGGCAACGTCGGAGAGGACCAGGTCGAGGCGACAGAGGAAATCGAGGAACGCCTCAGGGAGGTTGCGGCCGGGCCCACAGTGCAGACCGGCGTAGTCTGCGGCCGGCTGGAAATGGAGCTGGCGCAGATGGAACCCGACGAAGAGAAGGAGTTCCGAGATAGCCTAGGAGCCGGCCAGTCGGGGCTCGACCGCATGGTCCACCTGTCCTATCAGGCCGGCGACCTGATCTCGTTCTTCACTACCGACATTAAAGAGGTGAGGGCCTGGCCCGCTCTGAGAGGGGCGACGGCGGCGAGAGTGGCAGGGAAGATCCACTCGGACTTCGAGAAGGGGTTTGTCAGGGCGGAGGTCGTCGCCTACGACGAATTCGTGGACTGCGGCAGCATGGCGGAGGCGCGTCGACGCGGCACCCTGCGGCACGAAGGCCGCGACTACGTGGTCCAGGACGGCGACTTGATCAACATCCTCTTTAATGTTTGATGGTAAGCTGTGATTATCGCTCCTCTCTGCTCCGAGTCTATATTCGCGAAGTCTTGACTCGTTCGTTATTAAAGTCGGTAGCTCGGGGCGCTTCAATAACCACCTCAGTTCCGCGGACTGTGAAAGCTCGGTTTAACAACGGGCATCATCTCCGTGAAGAGTCGTAATGCGATGAGCACGTCACCATTCCAGGCCGATGGAACGCCCATCTCGCTATACGTCCACATTCCCTTCTGTGAGACGAAGTGCCCGTACTGCGATTTCAATACCTACGCCAGAATTGAATCTCTGATCCCTACCTACGTCGAGGCGCTCGGGAGCGAGATCGAGCTCTGGGGCCGCACGCTGGGCCGCCCCCCGGTCGCGACGGTTTTTTTCGGCGGCGGCACGCCCTCCTATCTCCCTGCAGAGGACATCGCGTCACTCATGCGACACATCGGAGGTGCGTTCGATCTCCAGGCGGACGCCGAGGTCACGCTGGAGGCGAATCCCGGCGACTTCGCCTCCGACAAGCTGAGCGCCTACCTGGGCTGCGGCGTGAACCGGCTTAGCATAGGCGTGCAGAGCTTCGACGACCGCTTGCTGGAGACACTGGGACGGCGTCACTCGGTCGACGACGCGGTCCGTTCCTTCCGCATGGCCCTCGACGCCGGGTTCAAGAACGTCAGCATCGACTTGATGTACGGTCTGCCTCACCAGAGCCTCCAGGACTGGGAACGAACGCTCACGGAAACCGTCGCGCTCGCTCCGCCACACATTTCCATGTACTGCCTAACTCTCGAAGAGGGGACTCCCATGGCGCTGTGGGCGGCCGCCGGCCGTATCCCTGAGCCGGACGAGGACCTGGCCGCTGACATGTACACGGCGGCCGAGAGACGGCTCAACGAGGTCGGCTACCGCCACTACGAGATCTCTA
The DNA here is from genome assembly GCA_963579975.1 of Dehalococcoidia bacterium. Lineage (GTDB taxonomy): Bacteria > Chloroflexota > Dehalococcoidia > Lucifugimonadales > CAUZJF01 > CAUZJF01. The sequence goes on along the minus strand of CAUZJF010000035.1, from coordinate 9,057 downwards.
ACTGGGCCCTGGCGGGCCGCGAGAGCGTTCATAATCTGGCCTACTGGAAGAACGGGGCCTACCTCGGCGTGGGACCCGGCGCTCACTCGTATCTGGCCGGCTGCCGGTTCGCCAACCTCCGATCGCCAAAGGAGTACATCCGTCGGATGGGCGACCGGTTGGATGGACCGTTGCCGACACGTCTGGACGCCGAGGCGCTCGCGGCCATACCTGTCGTTGACAGTGTCGAGACCATAGACCGCCGCCTGGAGATGGGGGAGACGATGATGATGGGCCTGCGGCTCGACGCCGGCATCACCGACGGCGAGTTCGCCGAGCGATTCGGCGAATCTGCACGAGCTGCGTTCGGCGACACGGTCCGGGATATGGTGGAAGCGGGCCTTCTGGAGACTGCCGACGGGTGCGTAAAGCTGACGCCGCGCGGCCGTCTTCTTGGCAACGAGGTCTTCAGCCGGTTCGTCGCATAGCCGTCGGACGTGCCTACGCCCGGTGGACGAGCATTACCCCGTCACGGATGGGCAGGAGCACGTGGCGGACTCTATGGTCCTGACGGATATGTTCGTTGAGCTCGGCGATGGCCCGGTCGCTGTCCGACTGCGGGTCCAGGACACGCCCGCTCCACAGGACGTTGTCTACCGCGATAATCCCTCTGGGGGAAAGAAGCTCCAGCGCCCTCTCGTAGTACGCACCGTAATCGGTCTTCTCGGCGTCGATGAACACTACGTCGAAGGGGCCCTCCAGCGAGTTCAACGTCTCGACGGCGTCGCCCAATCTGAGATCGATCTTCCGCCCGTGAGGGCTTCTGTCGAAGTGCTCGCGGGCAACGCGGGCGTTTTCGGGATTAACCTCACACGTCACGACTATTCCGTCGTCCGGAAGTGCGGCGGCCATCATCTGGGCACTGAAGCCGGTGAAGGTGCCGACGTCGAGCACCTGACGTGCCCCCGTCGCCCAGACCAGGAATTGCAGGAAAGTCCCCTCGATCGGGCCGCTCAGCATCTGCGGCATTTCCATCGTTTCGCGGGTCATGCGGACGAGGTCCTGCAGGTGTCCCGGCAACGGCGTCGTGTGTTTTTCGGCGTACTCTTCGATCTCGGGCGAGACGAAACTGATCATTCCTAACCTCCGGATACCGATTGGAACAGCGCTTACGAGTCTGTCGCCACCTTACACAGGACGTTCTCCCCAAACTCATCAGTTTGAAGGACAATGTTGAATCCTTCAGCCTCCAGTTCTGCCCTCAGGCCTTGCGCAGTCCGATACCTCCTTGTTAGCAGGTACCATTTTCCGGCGATCTCGGAGCTTCCTTCGTAGTCCCCGGGGGATTCCTGCAGTCGGTGATCGTACTTGGAATCCGAGAACGGCTCGTAGAACACGTCGCTCGTCGGGTCGAACAGACAGGCCCCGTCATATCTGTGATAGACCTTTCCCGAGACAGAGTCGACGATACGGTCCGCTGGGTGGTGGCATGTCGAGTTGTACATCGCGGTACTGATCGAATAGTCTCCAGACGGCTTTAGCCTCGCACGCACTGCCTGAAAAACGCTCTTCCGGTCCCCATCCAAAACGATCCCCTGCAGGCAGAAGCTATCGACGACCAGGTCATACCTGACTCCCGACATCGGGAGTTGCGTAACGTCCATGGCCTCGTAGCGTATATTGAGGTCACGCTCCTCGGCGATTCTCCGAGCTAGATCGATCGCCGTCGGAACAAGGTCAACAGCATCTACCTCAAATCCATTCTGTGCCAGGAAACAAGCCCCAGGGCCCTCGGCCGTTCGAGCTCGAATTCGAGCCGCGGCAGCGCCTCTTCGAAGAAAGGCCTGGACGCGAATTTCTCGAATCCGTTCGGGGCGCCGTGGATTTCGCCCCACGACCTCTTGGCTTCGCGCTGGATTCGTTCGTGTCCGGATAGGTGCTCGCGGTAGTAGTATTTCATCGCCTTGAGTGGACACGGTGAGAGGGCTGAGTTTATTGTGAACCCGACTGAGCTTACCACCGTGTCGCTATCCTCTGCTCGGTCAATCGAATGCGCTCAAGACAGGCCGTCAGCCACCCTAACTCTCTGTCCGTTAAAGCGTTGTAGACAACCAAACTGTTTGCCATTAAAATCCGCGAGTACGTATGTGAAACTGCAGGATGCAGGCCCGTCGGCCCGATGTGGACGGGCTTGCGCGTAGCTGATTTCAGACGCCTCTTTGGCTATCTGCCGGTCAGCGGCTCCAAACTCGCGCATCTTGCCACACGATCAGAAATCCAAATCACGACTCAAGGCAGTATATAACGCAGCAACTCGGCACCATTAAGCCAACTGCAGGACGTAGTAAGGTCGATGACGCATTTTCGCCAAGGAGAGGTCAGTTGGACAAAGCAAACTGGGCCCGAGAAATGGCCCAGAGCATTGTAGACAACACCAAGAAGGTAATTGTCGGCAAGGACAGGGCTGTCGAGCTGAGCGTCGTGGCCCTCATCTGCCAGGGACATGTCCTGATCGAGGATGTGCCCGGAGTCGGCAAGACCATGCTGGCAAGGAGCCTCGCCCGTTCTACGAATTGCGAATTCAAGAGGATCCAGTTCACGCCGGACCTGTTGCCCAGCGACGTGACCGGCGTGTCGATCTACAACCAGAAATCCGGCAATTTCGAATTCAAGGAAGGCCCCATCGTTTCACAGATGGTGCTCGCCGATGAAATCAACCGAGCGACGCCCAAGACCCAGTCCGCTATGCTGGAGGCTATGGACGAACGGCAGGTAACCGTAGAGGGCGTCACCCACCAGCTTCCGCGTCCCTTCATGGTGATGGCGACGCAGAATCCTATCGAGTACGAAGGCACATTCCCCCTGCCCGAGGCCCAGCTCGACCGCTTCTTCGCGATGATCTCGCTGGGATACCCGAGCTTCGAGGAGGAGTTGACGATCGTCAACGACCAGCAACTAGGTCATCCTATCGACTCTCTGGATGCGGTCGCGCCTCCCGAAGACATAATCCAGGTCCAAGAGGCCGTCAAGACCGTGTATGTCGACGACCTGATCCGCGAGTACATCGTCACTCTTGTCGAGGCAACGAGGTTGAGGGACGACGTAACGCTGGGCAGCTCCCCCCGCGGATCGCTTGCCATCTTCCGCGGCGCGCAAGCGCTAGCGCTGATCCGCGGGAGGGACTACGTACTGCCTGACGACATCAAAGAGCTGGCCGCGCCGATGCTGAGCCACAGGATGATCCCCTCCGCTGCGGCCAGAATGCGAGGCGTTCACGCCAGGGACATCATCGGCGAGATCGTAGATGAAGTTCCGGTACCGGGAGCTCAGGCAGCAGGCTGGGTACGTCGATGACCGTCGCCGACCTTCGGGTGCGGCCACACATAAGGTTTTATGTGGTGGTCGCGCTCATGCTCATTACCGCCGGGACCGGTATGGCCACCGGTTTTTACCTGTTCTTCAGGCTGCTATACGTACTGGTTTTCGCCCTCGCTTTCAGCTACATCTGGGTCCACCGTTCTGTAGGTTACCTGACGGTCAATGTAGACCGGCGTAGCACCCAGGTGAACGTAGGAGAAGCGGCGTACGAGACCATCTCGCTCAAGAACGAAAGCCGCATCCCGAAGCAGGCGTTGGAGATCCAGGACCTTAACGAAATACCGGGCTCGTCGGGCGGATTGGCCGTCAGTCTAGCCGGGGGTTCTTCGAGCTCTTGGGAAGTGGAGATTGTTCCCCGAAAACGCGGGCTCTATGCACTGGGTCCGATAAGGATCGCTAACACCGATCCCTTCGGTCTGTTCAAACGAGAACGACTATACGGGGACAAGGGCAGCCTGACAGTGTACCCGAAGGTCCACGACCTGCCCTTCTTCGAGATGCCGTCGGCCTACGTCACGGGCGAGAGCCAGGTCAGGAAGCGCTCGCACGACATCGCCCCCCATGCGTCCTCGGTGAGGGACTACGCCTCCGGAGACAGCTTGAGCCGCGTCCATTGGAACAGTACAGCGCGGTTGGGCAGGCTGATGTCCAAGGAATTCGACCTGGGGCGGGCATCGGAGGTATGGATCCTCCTCGACCTGCATGGTGAATTCCAGGCAGGTGATATGGACCAGAGCACCGACGAATACGGGGCCTCTATAGCCGCATCCCTCGCCAGCAGGTATTTGAACGGGGGGCTCCCGGTCGGGTTCGTAGCCTACGGCGACCAACGCAGTTTCCTGACTGCTGAGACCGGCGCCGGCCAGTTTCAGCGGGTACTCCAGTTGCTCGCGGTCAGCAAGCCTGAAGGGGAAACGCCGCTTGATTCCGTGATTCCTGAAGAAGAGCTGCTCTGGACCCATCGCTCGTCGCTCGTCGTGGTCACGTCTTCGCCCCGAGAGGCCTGGGTCAAGGCATTAAGCGAGCTGACGAAGCGCGGCGTCAAAGCGACCGCTGTGCTTGTAGACGCGAGAACATTCGGTGGCGACTTCGACACGATGGACACGTTGGAAGGTCTGGTGGCGGCGGGAGTACTCATCTACGTGGTCAATAAGGGCGACGACATTCCCACCGCGCTGAGCCGCGCCTACACAGTTCCCTCATCCAGGGACCAGGCTCGGGAGGAGGTTTTGCAGCCAGCATGAGTTCCGCCGAAGGAGCCGTCTCCTATCCCTCCCGTCGGGGCGTGATTGAGGGCACCGCTGTCTGGGAGTTCATCGCTCGCTACACGCCCAAGCAGGGCTGGGACACCGTTGCCATTCTGGCGGCCGCGCTGGGGGTCGTCGTCTGGACAGTGAAGGCGGCGGACTGGGTAGACACGCCCGGCATGTTGGCGTTGATTGTCGCCGCTGCCCTCGCGGGCCTTGGACTTGCGAAGGTCAGGATGGCCTGGCCTCTCACATTGTTGGCGGGTCTGGCGATCGGATTCTTGATTCTGGTCTGGCAGGCGGCCGCACTTACCGCCAGCCAGCCGCTCCTGGACAGGCTGCGCGAGGCCTGGGCCCGGCTCGGTGACTGGTGGGAAGCGGCGGTGACCGGCGGGATCAGCACCGACCTACTGCCGTTCACACTCATACTGCTGACCATGGCGTGGCTCCTGGGCTTCCTTAGCGCCTTCTTCCTCTTCCGGTTCGGCAATGTGTGGCCCGCCCTGGTACTGACGGCTGTCGCTATCTTCACGAACCTCAGCTTCCTTCCCGAATACTTCACGACCCGACTGCTGTTCTTTGACGTCCGCATCGACGTCATATTCATTCTGTTTATGTTCCTGGCGATGTTGCTTATGGCAAGGATCAGCCTGCTGCAGCGACAGGACGAATGGAAGAGCGCCGGAATCTCGTACTCGGCTACCAGCGTTGGACTGGCGGCCAGAGCGACCGCGGGACTGTCTTTGGTGATACTCCTGGCCGCAATGATCGTGCCGATGCGCGTGGTCGTAGCGAGCGTGGCCGTAGATCTCTGGAATCTGGGCCGGAGTCCGGTATCGGGGCTTGAAGATGAGTTCGCCCGCCTGTTCTCGGGCATCGTATCCCGGAAAAACCTCTCGGGTCGCTTCTTCGGCCGCACCCTCCCGTTCCAGGGGAAGATCTCCCTTGGCGGCGATATCGTCATGTGGGCGAACTCCGAACGTCCCACATACTGGCTCTCTCGGACGTACAGTGAATACACCTCTGAGGGCTGGATCGCGGGTATGACTCGGAGTCAAGATGTGGTGCCCGACGTTGCACCTCCGCCACCGCAAGAGTCGTTGCAACGAGTCCCGATGCTTCAGAATATCCAGTTGCTGTTCGACTCCGACGATCTGCTTACCGGCGGCAACGTCGAGTGGATAAGCCGAGACGCCGAGGTACAGATACTTCTTCCCCTTTCGTTCGACATAAGCATGCGTTCGGCCTCCCGAGACTGGATACTGCCGGAGGAGATCCAGGGGCTGGCAAAAGAGATGCGGGATACTGTCGGTCTGTCGGCGTCGCGGTTCGTCGAATCGGACATAGCGAGGATGTTGCCGGAAGACCTTCGGCTGGTTGAAATCGTCCGTGAAGGCGGCGGCCGACTGGGCGAGGTTACACTCGAGCGCAAGCCGCCCACCGTCCCGGACGTCGTTTCCTGGAAGTTCGCCGAGCGGTTCGACGCTAACGACAGCTACGCCGTCCGGACTCTGGTGTCCGACGCCACCAACTTCGATCTGCTGAGTGCTGGCCCGAACTATAGCGGCTTCATCAAGGACCACTACCTGCAATTGCCGCAGTCGGTGCCAGGCCGCATAGGAGAACTTGCGGCTGACCTTACGGCGGATGCCGAGACCCCGGTCGAGAAGGCGCTGGCCATCCAGAAATACCTCAGGAGCGAAGAATACGTCTATTCACAGGACATCGAAAAGCCGCCCGAGGGACAGGACGGCGTCGATTACTTCCTGTTCGAGACCAAGACCGGCTACAGCGACTACTTCGCTTCCGCGATGGCGGTGATGCTCCGGACCGTGGGCGTCCCAGCGAGGCTGGCGGCAGGGTACGCGCCCGGCGAAACGGAGAATCTGGAAGGGCGTAGAGCCGTGCGAGACTCCGACAGTCACGGTTGGGTCCAGGTGTACTTCCCCGCACACGGCTGGATGGATTTCGAACCGACGGCGAAGTGGCCTGTGACCGGACGTGGCAGCCTGGAAGCCCCCGGAAGACAGGACGCTTCTGAGGTTCCGTCCCTCGAGGACTTTGCTTCCTCGGGCGCCCAGGACAACCAGATGAGCATCGAGTGTCTCGAGGCCGAAATGAGGGGCGATTTCTTCCTCATGCTGGAGGAGTGCGGCGAGATAGGCGCGCCCGAGCCTGAAGTAGCAGCGTCGGGGGCGGCGCCTCCCCCTCCCACGGAAAGCAGCCTTCCGGGTTTTCTCCTGCCTCTCGCGATCGTGTTGGCGGCTGTCGGAGCCCTCTGGCTGACAGCGGTCTACATCTGGAGACGAGACCTGGCCAACGCTACCGTAGCCGAGGCCACGTACACTAAGCTCAGCAGGTTCGGTACGTTCGCCGGGATCAAGCGGCAGCCTCACGAGACTCCGTATGATTACGCTTTCGCCCTTGGAAACGCTGTCCCTGCCGTGGCGATAGGCGCCATGGGGATCGCCGACGTTTTCTCGGCCGGACGCTACGGCAGGCAGGACACGTCGGACGAAGTGACCGAAGAGCTGACCGCTGCGTGGAAGGGAATCCGCGGCACGCTGCTCGGGCGGGCGTTCAGGAGACTCATTCCACTATGACGGATAAGGCGACGGCGCGATTCTACGATGTCGTTGAGACCAAGTTCGGCTGGATGGGCCTGCTGGCGTCTCCTCATGGCATAAGGCGCACGACCTTGCCGCAACCCTCGGCTACCGATTGCGTCGCTCTACTGGGTCACGAGGCCCATGATGCGGAGTTCGCGCCGGAACGATTCGCCGATCTTAACAAGCGCCTGGACCACTATTTCGCCTCTGGCGAAACGGAGTTCGACGACGAAGCCCTCGACGTATCCGACGCGCCGCCGTTTTTGCGGTCCGCGTGGCAGGCTTGCGGGTCGATTCCCGCTGGCGAGACGCGGACGTATCTGTGGCTCGCCGCCAGCGCAGGACGGCCCCGCGCTGCTCGGGCCGCGGGCCAGTCGATGGCCCGGAACCGGTTCCCAATCGTGGTCCCGTGCCACAGGGTCATTGCCAGCGATGGCGGCCTCCGGGGATTCGGACGGGGGGCATCGCAACTCGACCTCAAACGCCGTCTGCTCGATCTCGAGTCGGGCGCGAGCCAGGCCCGGTTTCCTAGGACCTGACGCCTGGCCCTGCCGTACCCCTTAGGCTACTCCTCGTTCCGCATCTCCTCGACGAATCTCAGGTCGTCTTCGGAAAGCTCTGCGCTGTCGAGGAGGTCCGGCCGGCGTTGGAAGGTGCGGCGGAGGGACTCTCGCCGGCGCCAGCGGGCTATCTCCCCGTGGTTGCCGGAGAGTAGCACCTCGGGCGCCGTCCAGCCACGGAACTCCGCGGGCCGGGTGTATTGTGGGTGCTGCAGCAGGCCGGTCGTGAACGAGTCGTCGCGCGTCGACTCGATGGAGCCCACGACGCCCTCCAGTAAGCGGGAGACCGCGTCGATTACCACCATGGCGGCAACTTCTCCGCCGCTGAGCACGTAGTCGCCGACGCTGATCTCATCAGTGGCAAGGTGCTGCCTGACGCGTTCATCGACTCCTTCGTAACGACCGCAGATGAGCACGATGTCGGACGGCTCGCCCAGCTCCTCGACGACACGCTGCGTCAGGAGCCGGCCCTGGGGCGAGAGAAGGATAACGGGCGCAGACTCGTTCAGGCCTGCCGATTGCCTGACGTCCTCCACTGCCTCGAATAGCGGCTCGGGTTTCATCAGCATGCCGTATCCGCCGCCGAACTGGTAGTCGTCAACGGTCCGGTGGCGGTCGTGGGCGAAGTCGCGGACATCACGAATCCGGATGTCGACGAGCCCCTTGTCCCGGGCGCGCTTGATGATGCCCTCGTCGAAGGGGCTGGTGAACATGCCGGGAAACAGGGTCAGTACGTGGAAGCGCATGGTGTCACGCAATTATCGGCGACCAGTGTGGCGCGGGCAAGCATCGGAAGCCCTTTCCGCGGAGAAGTCGCGGACATGCGTCTGCCACGTCAACGGGCGAGACGCAGGCAGAATATCCGGATTTGTGCCGGCGTGGGGCGTTAGGCTAGAATCGCAGCATGGGATTCCCTGGTCCCTGCCTCGTGAGCGGGTGTAACTCAGGGGTAGAGTGTCTGCTTCCCAAGCAGAATGTCGTGGGTTCGAATCCCATCACCCGCTCCATTCATTAATGCCTGTATAGACGGGGCCAGCCCTATACTCACTTCTTGGTCATATTGAGCATAATCCCAATTTGACTGCAATTTGACTGCAACCGCACCTCATAATTAGGCGTTTCCAGGTCCAGATCCCTCTTTCCTACTGTTGGTAATAATGGCTCCGGTCTTCTTCGCCGCGTGGATGAGCCTGAGTCCATCTGGTGACGGCTTCGGCCTGGTCGTTACCGGCTCAGTTATCCTGGGAACCCGTGGACGCTCCTGGGCCATGCGCCTTATCGGGC